>JABDIZ010000370.1 GCA_013003465.1 Rhodothermaceae bacterium | reverse complement strand
CTTCGAGTGGACCGGTGGGGCCCTTCGGCAGAACAGTAGCGATCAGCCGCCCAAAGCTGACGTATGACGGTAGCAGACAAGCAATGAGACGCCGACGAAATATGCAAGCAAGACCGTCACGCTTGGGGTCGGCTGCACCGCAGGGTTGGGCGGCACTGTAGAGACAAAGACACTATGGTATGTTGCCTATACTTCCGGTTCCTGATGGAGATGATGGTAGTGGAAAAAACACGATAAGCACAGCCTTCGTCAGTGATCGCGAAGGCCGGACCAAACCAGCAAAATAAACTGCTGAAAAGTAAAGGCGAGTTGGGCCACCAACGCCACGAAGAAAGGCCACGCTACGCCCAGTATGAATATGTTTACTAACTGCAGCAACAAAGCGAATATGGCTATTACCGTAGAGGGGTAGATAATAATTCCTCTTATCTTGGACCTCTCCTCAGGACTTAGACGATGAATCTTGTGCCAGTCAAGAATCATCCAGGGTATGCCAGTTAACACAAGGACAGCACTTCCATTGCGCCATAGAAAACTAGTATCAACGTGCTCAATGTGAAGGAGCGATATACCGAGTAAGGTTAAAATGAACACCAAGCCGGAGAATGTGAACAGGTTAACCAGACGTCGAGCTTCAAGGGGAGTCAGTTCTCCTACAGACCGGTGTCCGAGAGCAACCACAATGCCAGAGAAACCTGCTAAGGCAAGAGCTACTTGGGCGAATATCGAAAGCGTATCGTAAGGATCTGGCATAGGGTTTAGTGGTGCTCGCGAGGGGCGATCAGCCGCCCAACGGTAGCGATGAGCCGCCCAAAGCTGACGGCACAATCTCGTCTAAAAGCAACGAGACGCCAACGATAAATGCAAGCCCAGACCCTCTGGCTTTGGGTCGGCTGAATTGCGGGGTTATACGGCGTTCTTCTACGACCTCGGGGCGTCGGAGCGGGCACGGGTCAGCGGCAATACGATTCCGAAGATGAGGGCTAACTGGAAAGCCGTCTCCCAGTTCACCGCCCCCGCTTCGTGCACGAGCAGACTGTAGAGATAGGTAACGACTGCCGTGACGACGAACGTGATGGGTGTGGTGATCGCGATATCCCGGAGAACCTGTCGCATGCTCCCTTTCATCTTTCTTCCTCTGTGGCATAGGAATTTGGTACCGGGGTGCCCACTACGGCTGCCAAGCCGTATAACCAGCACTTAAGCTGCTTGGTACCCTAGCTTTCTGGTACCCTAGGGGGTGCTCCAGCAAGATAGGAACGCATGGCGAAACCGTTCTCCCCAGAAGAAATCGCCCGATACGAGCAGATACGCCGGACCATCCGGGCTCGGATGTGCGATGATGGTCGGAGTGGCCGGATTACCATCGCATACGTACACCGAACGTTGAACGCAGCAGGGTACGAACGAGGCTACGAATACATCAAGGCAGTCCTCTCCGGGCGGAAGCGCAGCCGTCCTGTATTGCGCGAGGTGAGCACGGCCGTCCGCGTCATCCGCTCAAGACGAACGCGCGATCTGCCGGACTGGCTCTGAGATGCAAGCGTTCTGGCCCCGGAGGGGGCACCGCCGATCTACAGGTTTTCGATCAGTGCATCGCCAAACGCACTGCACTGGAGGAGCGTGGCCCCCTCCATGATGCGGTGGAAGTCGTACGTCACCCGCTTCTGGCGGATCGTCGCCTCCATCGCCGCGAGGATGCGGTCGGCGGCCTCGGTCCAGCCCATGTAGCGCAGCATCATCTCGCCCGAGAGGATCACGCTCGACGGATTCACCTTGTCCTGCCCGGCGTACTTGGGCGCCGTCCCGTGCGTGGCCTCGAAGACGGCGTGCCCGGAGTCGTAGTTGATGTTGGCGCCCGGCGCGATGCCGATGCCGCCCACCTGCGCCGCAAGTGCGTCGGAGATGTAGTCGCCGTTGAGGTTCATCGTGGCGATCACGTCGTACTCGCGCGGGCGCGTCAGAATCTGCTGCAAGAACGCATCGGCGATCACGTCCTTGATGATGACCTCGTGCCCGTCCTTGGAGAGCGTCTGCCACGGGCCCCCGTCGAGGTCTTCAGCGCCGTAGCTCTTGGCCGTGTCGTAGCCCCAGTCGCGGAAGGCCCCTTCGGTGAACTTCATGATGTTGCCCTTGTGCACCAGCGTCACGCTCGCGCGCTGGTTCGCCAGCGCGAAGTCGAGGGCGGCGCGGACGAGCCGCTCGGTGCCTTCCTGCGAGGTCGGCTTGATGCCGAAGCCGCTCGTATCGGGGAAGCGGACTTTTTGGTACCGCTCGGGGAAGTGCTCCTGGAGGAGCGCCTTGAACCGCGCCGCGTCATCGGTGCCTTCCTGAAACTCGATGCCCGCGTAGATGTCCTCCGTGTTCTCGCGGTAGATCACCATGTCGATGGCCTCGGGGGCCACCACGGGCGAGGGGACGCCGCCGAAGTACTTGACCGGACGCACGCAGGCGTAGAGGTCGAGCTTCTGCCGGATGGCGACGTTGAGCGAGCGGATGCCGCCGCCCACGGGCGTCGTCAGCGGCCCTTTGATCGCCACGAGGTAGTGGCTGATGGCGTCGAGCGTGTCCTGCGGCAGCCACTCACCCGTGGCCTCGTTGGCCTTCTCGCCCGCGAGCACCTCGAACCAGACGATCTCTTTGTCGCCGCCGTAGGACGTCGCCACGGCGGCGTCGAGGACGCGGCTGGCTGCCGCCCAGATGTCCGGCCCGATGCCGTCGCCTTCGATGAACGGGATGATGGGGCGGTCGGGGACGTGGAGGCCGTCGTCGGTTTTGGTGATGGGCTGGCCGTCGGTGGGAGCGGTGAGGTGCTGGTACGTGGGCATGAGGAGGGGCGAAGGGATGAACAGGGGGAGGGACCGGAACATACCCCGAAACGGGGGTACGGCTCCAGCCGCGTGGTGCCAGCGTAGAGCGTCAGGGGGCCGCGTGTCCGGCGAGGGGCGTGGGGGCCTGGGTGCGGACGTGCTCGCGCGGGTCAGTGCCGAGCCGCCGCTGCTCCGGGTAGGGCACGATGGGGACCGGCTCGCCGCGAGCCTGCCGCTCCTTCATCGCGTTCCAGAAGTCCGGGCCCAGGAGGTCGGCGTGGTGCGCCTTGAAGACGGCGCGGAGCGAGGCCGGGAGCCCCAGCGCCGCCTCGAACTCCTCGGGGAAGACATCGCGCTCGCCGACGTAGAACCACGGCTCGGCAGCCATCTCCTGCCACTCGTGCTGCGGCTCGGGCTTGTTGCGGAAGTCGTAGTCGGTCAGGAAGCCGAGCTCGTCGTAGTCGTAGAACACGACGCGGCCGTGGCGCGTGACGCCGAAGTTTTTGAGGAGGAGGTCGCCCGGAAAGATCCCGCTGGCGGCGAGGTCCTTGATGGCGTGGCCGTAGTCGATGACGGCGGGCGCGGCCGCGTCGCCGTGCTGGCGGACGTAGAGGTCGAGCGGCGTCACCTGGCGCTCCATGTAGAGGAAGGCCACATCGACGTGTCCCTCACCCACCTCGACCTGGCTCGGCGCGACATCGAGGAGTTCAGCGAGCAGCGCTTCGGAGAAGCGGGTACGCGCGAACCGGAGGTGCTCGAAGGGCTGCGCATCCACGAGCCGACCGGCGCGGTCGTGGCGAAAGACGAGGCGGTACGAGTCGAGCACCTGCTGGCGCGAGACCGTCTTGGGCGGGTCGAACCGGTCCTTGATCAGCTTGAAGACCATGTCGTAGCCGGGCATGGTGAACGTGATCATGACCATGCCCGGCTGGCCGGGGGCGCGGACGAACCGCTCGTCGGGGTCGGCCTGGGCGAGGTGGCGGAGGAGGTCGCGGTAGAGCTCGGTCTTGCCGTGCTTGTTGTGGCCGAGGACGATGTAGAGCTCGGCCACGCGCTTGCGCGGCAGCAACGTTTTGAGAAAGCGCACGAGGTCGTAGACGCGGTCCGTGTCGACGAGGAAGTAGCTGCGCGCGAACGAGAAGAGGATGCTCACCTCGTCCTCACCGAGCAGGAGCGCGTCCACGCGGATGCCGCCGGGGCCCTCGTAGGCCGCGGGGTCTTCCTTCTCGGGCGGGTCGTTGCGGAGGGCGAGCGCAATGGGCATGTGCATGCCCCCGGCGAAGAGCCAGCCGACGAGATAGGCCCCGTCGGCGCGGAAGAAGACGGGCTCGGCCAACTCCACCCGGTCCACGTGCCCCACGGCACCCACGGCGCGAAGGTGGTCTTTTACGGCACGGGCGAGGGCCGCCGCGTCGCGCTCGGCGTCTTCGTACGGGACGGCGAACGCGTAGGTGTCCAGCACCCCACGGAAGAGCGATTCGACCGTCCCGTCGCATTCCCATACGTGGCAGACGGGGCGCGGCGGCGGCGTCTGCTGCTCGCTCGCCACGAACTCGATCTGTGGGTCCACCCCGACGGTGGTGAAGATGCGGCGGGTGATCGAGTTGAAGAACGTCTCGGCGAGTTCCCAGTCCGGCCGACCGGCGACAAGCGCGGCGTAGGCCGCCTTCATGGCCGCCCAGGCTGGCTTGTCGTGCAGGGCGCCGGCTAGCTCACCGTGGAGTGTGTCCACGACGGCGCCGACGATGCCGGCGTAGAGGTCGATGCGCTCGGCGTGGTCGGCGCGGAGGCCGCCCCAGTCCCGCGCCTCGAAGCGCGTCCGGGCGCGGAGCGTGACGGCCGCAAAGCGGTCCTGGAGACGGTCGAAGCCGTCCAGAATGGTGCGGGCGTGAGGGGCGGCGTCGGGCACGGCGTCGCGGCGGCGGAGCGGGAGACGGAAAGTAGCGCCCGCTTTCGAGACTGTTTGAAGACTTCCCCCAACAGTCTCTTAGAGCTTGCCGCGCAGATCCAGCCAGCGCAGCTCCCACACCTTGCGCATCGCCTCGCGGACGATGGACTTGCTCATTTTGCTCTGCCCCTCGGCGCGCTCCGTGAACACAATCGGCACCTCGACAAGCGAGAACCCCTTGCGCCACGCCCGGTACGTCATCTCGATCTGAAACGAGTAGCCGTTCGACTTGACGCGGTCGAGGTCGATGGCCTCCAGCACCGCCCGGCGGAAGCACTTGAAGCCCGCCGTCACGTCGTTGATGGGCAGGCGCGTGATGGCACGCGTGTAGACCCCCGCGCCGTACGAGAGCACGAGACGCGAGAGGGGCCAGTTGACCACGCGCACGCCGCCGACGTACCGGCTCCCAATGGCCACATCCGCACTCGTCCGGCAGGCTTCGATCAGCAGCGGCAAGTCCTGCGGGTTGTGCGAGAAGTCGGCGTCCATCTCACAGATGTAAGCGAAGCCCGCGTCGAGCGCCGCGCGGAAGCCCGCCAGGTAGGCCGTGCCGAGGCCCTGCTTGCCCGGCCGCTCGATCAGGCCGATGCGGTCGGGGTACTCGACCTGGAGTTGCCGCACGATGGCGGCCGTGCCGTCCGGGGAGCCGTCGTCCACCACGATGGCCGCGATCTCGCCTTCGAGCGCCATCACCTGCTTGAGCGCCGCCCCGATGTTCTGCGCCTCGTTGTACGTCGGGATGACGACGACGGCGCGCGAGGTGCGGTCGGCAGCGGTCGGGATGGAAGAGAAGAGTACGTCCACGAGGCCCCAGGGAAGAGGGCGAAGAATACGGCGACCTCGTTAGTGCAAACCACCACCGCTTCAGCCGCGGGCGCGTTCTAGCAGGATCATCATGAGCAGGCTGAGCACGGCCCGGACCTCGTCCTCCGGTTCGATCTGATCGGTGAGCCGGTCGAGGCGAAACTTGCCCTCCCAGAACGCGGGTTGCTTGACCAGGTGGAACACCGGCGTTCCGTCCGGGCGCGCGGTGGTGTACGAGGGATGGAAGAGGTAGCCCGTGAGCCAGTTGAGGAACGGCACCTCGCCCGCCGTCGCGTCGAGCACCTTGATCCACGGGTTGTCCTCCTGGATGTCGAAGACGTGCCCGCCCTCGGCGTCGAGCACGTCGTAGCGGCTCTTCCAGATCGAGCGCATGCCCTCCCGCCGCACGACGCCGAACGGCGTGCCCTGGGCGTCGACGATGTGGTACGACGCGTTGAAGTCGATCACGCGGTCGGCGCGGAGTGAGTAGAGCGGCTGCGTCCGCTCGCGGTCGGCGTAGATGGTCACATCCTCCTTGAGGCGGAAGGCCTTCTGCTTGACGTAGAGGACGAGGGCGCCGGTGGCATCCGTCACCGTCACCTGCGGGTTGACGGCGACGATCTTGAACGAGAGGTGGAGCGGATACTCCATGGACGATGAACCGGTGGGAGCGAGAGGGGCGTTGCGTAGGCCCTGGGCAAACCACGCAACACGGAAAACGAGACAGCAGAGGATAGCGGGAAGAGGAATGCCGGGCAACCGGACCGGCGTCGATGAAGCGGCGTAGAACCCCGCACGCCGATGCGAGTGTGACGACCGCCCGGCGTATCTTTTCGCGCGCCCGTTCGGCGCTCTCCACCCATTCCCTCAGCACGCCCTGCTCATGGCTGGCAGCACGAAGTCCACGACCAAGAAGCGCACGCCCCGCAAGACGACCGCGAAGTCGAAGGCGACGGCCAACGGCGCCTCGCGCGCCTTCACGCCCGAACCCGGCGACTTCCGGCGCTACTGGGACAGCGGCCACACGCACGAGAGCCTCGGCCTCGAGGCGGAGACGCTGCTGGCGATGTACCGCAGCATGATGCTCCAGCGCCGCTTCGAGGAACGCGCCGCGCAGATGTACGGTCGTCAGAAGATCTCGGGCTTCCTCCACCTCTACATCGGGCAGGAGGCCGTGTCGGTCGGCTCGGTCTGGGCCACGCGCCCCGACGATCCCATCATTACGGCCTACCGCGACCACGGCCTCGCGCTCGCCCGCGGCATGAGCAGCAAGGCCGGCATGGCCGAGCTGTTCGGCAAGATCGACGGCTGCTCGCGCGGCAAGGGCGGCTCGATGCACTTCTTCGATGTCGAGAAGTCGTTCTACGGCGGGCACGGCATCGTCGGCGGCCAGATTCCTGTCGGCGTAGGGATGGCCTTCGCGCTCAAATACAAAGAGACGGGCGGCTGCGCGCTGACCTACTTCGGCGACGGCGCCATCAACCAGGGCGCCTTCCACGAGGCGGCCAACCTGGCAGCGCTCTACGAATTGCCGGTGCTGCTCGTCGTCGAGAACAACGAGTACGCAATGGGCACGGCCGTCCACCGGGCCACGGCCGAGCCCGACCTCTACAAGCAGGCCTATGCCTACGGCATGACCGGCGCCATCGTGGACGGCATGGATGTGTTCGAGGTCTACCACGCGATGAAGGAACTGGCCGACGAGGCGCGCGCGGGCAAACCTGCGCTGGTCGAGATCCGCACGTACCGATACCGCGGCCACTCGATGTCAGACCCGCAGAAATACCGCACCAAGGAGGAGTTGGAGCAGAAGAAAGACGAAGACCCCATCCTCGTCTTCAAGGCCTACCTCCTCGAAAACGACATCGCCACGAACGAGCAACTTGATGCGCTCGACGAAGAGGTGAAGGCCGAAGTGATGGAGGCCGTCGAGTTCGCGGAGAACAGCCCGTTCCCGCCTCTCGAGACGATGTACGAAGACATCTACACCCAAGAGGATTATCCCTTCTTGGCTTGAGGCCAGGGGCTGTGGGCTTTGCGCCTCGCAGCCGCTAGCTCCTAGCCCAAAGCTCACCGCTTACTGCGTATCCGATGGCTGAACTGCAATACCGCGAGGCGCTCCGCGCTGCGATGACCGAAGAGATGGAGCGCGACGAGAACGTGTTCCTGATGGGCGAGGAGGTGGCCGAGTACGACGGCGCCTATAAAGTCTCCCAGGGCATGCTCGACCAGTTCGGGCCCAAGCGCATCATCGACACGCCCATCTCCGAGAACGGCTTTTCGGGCCTCGGCATCGGCGCGGCCATGATGGGGCTCCGGCCGATCATCGAGTTCATGACGTGGAACTTCACCTTCGTGGCCTTCGACCAGATCGTATCGAATGCCGCGAAGGTGCGCTACATGAGCGGCGGGCAGCTCAAGGTGCCCATCGTCTTCCGGGGCGGCAACGGCGGTGCGGGCCAGCTCGGCGCGACGCACTCCAACTCGGTCGAGCCGTTCTACGCCAATGTGCCGGGCCTCAAGATCATCGCGCCCTCCAACCCGGACGACGCCAAAGGCCTCCTCAAGAGCGCCATCCGCGACGACGACCCGATCCTCTTCCTCGAATCCGAACTCATGTTCGGCCTCAAAGGCGAGGTCTCCGAAGAAGAGGACTACCTGCTGCCCATCGGCAAGGCGCGCATCGCCCGCGAAGGCGACGCCGTCACGCTCGTCGCGCACTCGAAAAGCTACTGGCTCGCGATGGAAGCGGCCGAGGAACTCGCCAAGCAGGGCGTCGAGGCCACCGTCATCGACCCCCGCACCATCCGCCCGTTCGACTTCGACGCGGTCGTGGACTCCGTCAAGCAGACCAACCGTCTCGTGATCGTGGATGAGTCGCAGCCCTTCGGCGGGATCGCGTCGGAGGTGGCCTTCCAGATCCAACAGCGCTGCTTCGACTTCCTCGACGCGCCCATCGCCCGTGTCACGGCCAAAGACACGCCCGCGCCCTACGCCAAGAACCTGATCGAAGCCTGGATGCCCTCGGTGGACGAGGTGATCGAGGCGTCGAAGAAGGTGCTGTACATGAACTAGCGCGTGGTCCGTCGTCCGTGGTCCCTCGTGGCTGCGGAGGGCGGTTTACGCAACTGACCACCGACAACGGACTACTGACATGGCGATAGCCGTCGAAATGCCCAAAATGAGCGACACGATGGAGGAGGGGGTCCTCGTCGCGTGGCTCGCCAACGAAGGCGACGCCGTCTCTGCCGGCGACGTGATTGCGCAGGTCGAGACCGACAAGGCCACGATGGACCTGGAGGTCTACGACGATGGCGTGCTGCTCAAGAAAGTCATTGAGGCGGGCGCGAGCGTGCCCATCGGTGGCCTGATCGCCGTGCTGGGCAAGGAGGGAGAGAACCCCGACGATGTGCTCGCGCAGTATGGTTCGGGCGATGGCGCGGCACCGACCTCTGGAGAGGCCGAGGCGGCCGAACCGGAGCCTGCGGTAGCCGATCCTGAACCCTCCGGCGATGGCGCGTCGGCGCCCGTCCCGGTCACGGTAGCAGACGATGGCCGCGTCAAGGCCTCGCCGCTCGCACGCCGGATGGCGCAGGACGGCGGGCTCGACCTGCGCGGCGTACAAGGCAGCGGCCCCGAAGGCCGCGTCGTGAAGCGCGATGTAGAAGCCGCTCTCGCTGGCTCGGCGCCCGTCGCGGCGCCCGTTTCGGCTCCGGCTCCGAAACCCCAGCCCGTCGCCGTGCCGACACCGGCCACCCCGCGTCCCGCCCCGGCGCCCGCGCTGCCCGTTGGCGAGAGTGCCGATACGCCAATGTCGCAGATGCGCAAGACAATTGCGCGGCGGCTGGCGGCCAGCAAGTTCACCGCGCCGCACTTCTATCTCACGATGGAGGTAGACATGCAGGCGACGACGGCGCTGCGCAAGGAGATGAACGCGATGCAGGAGGCGCAGGGCCTCGGCAAGATTTCGTTCAACGACTTCATCACGAAGGCCTGCGCCGTCGCGTTGCGCCGCCACCCGGCCGTCAACAGTTCGTGGCTGGAGGACGAAGGCGTCATCCGCCATCACGGCGCGGTGCACGTGGCCGTGGCCGTGGCCATCGACGAAGGGCTCGTCACGCCCGTCGTGCGCAACGCCGATCAGAAGGGCCTCGCCCAGATCGCGGCCGAGACCAAAGACCTCGCCACGCGCGCCCGCGACCGCCAACTCGACCCGAGCGAGTGGGAGGGCTCGACGTTCACGACGAGCAACCTCGGCATGTTCGGCATTGAGGAGTTCACGGCCATCATCAACCCGCCCAACGCCTGCATCCTCGCCATCGGCGGGATCATGGACGTGCCCGTTGTGGAGAACGGCGAAGTGGTTCCCGGCAAGCGGATGAAGGTGACGCTCTCATGCGATCATCGCGTGGTGGACGGCGCGACCGGCGCGGCCTTCCTCGGCGATGTCAAGCGGTTCCTCGAAGACCCGATGCTGATGCTGCTGTGACGCCGTCTCCACGGTACCGGCTCGCTCACCTGTCTGATGTCCACTTCGGGAAGATCGCCCACCCGGAGGTAGTCGAAGCACTCGTCGAGGAGGTAAACGCGGCCGAGACGGACCTCGTCGTCGTCTCAGGTGATCTCACGCAGCGGGCGCGCACGCATCAGTTCAAGGCCGCGAAGGCCATGCTCGACGCGTTTGAATCGCCAACGCTCGTGGTCCCCGGCAACCACGACGTGCGGGCGTGGTGGCACAATCCCATCGAGCGCGTCTTCCAGTCGTCATCGCGCTTCGCCCGGTTCATCACCGACGACCTGACCCCCACGTTCACGCGGCCCGGCCTCGCGGTCTTCGGCTTGAACTCGGCGCACGGGCTGACCATCAAAGGCGGCAAGATCCGACCGCGCCACCTGGAGGCGATGCAGGATTTCTTCGGGGCGCAGCCGGCGGGCACGTTCCGCGTGCTTGTCCTGCACCACCACCTGCTGCGCCTCCAGGCTCTCGGCGACCACGATATAGCGCGGGGTGCCAAGCACGCGCTACGGGCGGCGGGCGCCTCCGGCGTAGACCTCATCCTTTGTGGTCACCTCCACACCTCGCATGTGGAACACGCCGAGATCGTACCGCCCAGCGAAGCCGATCCCGCGGGGCATAGCCTCGTGATCGCCAGCGCGGGAACCGCCACCTCGTCGCGGGGGCGCGGTCAGGACCGCGAGGTCAACTTCTACAACTGGATCACGGTCGAGGCCGAACGCTTCATCATCGAAGAGCGGCGCTTCGAGCGAGAGGAGCACGCGTTCGCCGAGGCACGCACGACCGCGTTCCACCGCGCCGACGGGTAGCCTTACCTCAACGAGCGGCCATGCCGACGAAGATGATGAAGCCCCGATTCGCGGCGATGAGTGCGTCCTCTGCCGTCTTGATCGTCTGGCGGAACCGAGGGTGGTCGAGGAGGAGTTCACGTTGCCCGTCGGTGACCTGGAAGTAGCCGACGAGGCAGGCGCGCCCTGCCCAGGTCGAATGCTGAGATCATGCTTGAGGAGTTCAGCGCCTGCGCGCCTCGTACCACTCCTTGAGCATGATCACCCCCCAGGCTCCTACGCGACGTTCGGGTTCATAGCGGAGCGAGCCGTCGCGCAGAATCTCGAAGCCGGGAAAGTACGCGACCTGGGTGTCGGGCTGGGTTTGCTCGGGCGGATCGTTCGAAGGTGGATTATCGGCGGGCGGTTGTGTGGTTGCCGGAGGATTCGGTGGGTCTGGAGCGTTCGCGGCTTCCTCCAGCAGTTCCTCGCACAGTTCCGGTTGCTTCGAGCAATCGGTCGGGGTGCCGTCTGGAGCGATTACGTAGCTGCCGTTGCCCAGATGGTAGGAGCCACGGCCCTCCGCGATCACCCCGGTTTCAGAGCGGCCGCTGACCCCGACGTAGAAGGAGCCATTGCCGTAAGCCATGAACGTTTCCTCGCTCTGCATGTGACTGTTGAGGAACTCCTGGTACCAATCGACCTGCGCGTAAACGGAGGGGGCCAGGACGAGGAGAAACGCAGCGAGAAGCAAGAAAGATCGTGAGAAGGCCATGGCTATTTCGGTTGTGTGATGGAACTGAGAGGGGGGAGGAGGAAAAGAATGAGTTCTAGTCTCCGGGAGTTTGAACGCCGCCGGCTGTAGGGACGGACAGGGTGTTGGCGGTATAAGAGAGAAGAGCCGAGATACTCTCACCCTGCATGCGCCATTGCTGCCAGAAAGGGGTCAGGAAGGCCTGCGCTCGTAGTTTGAGGTGATCTCGCTCACCTGACCCACCCATGCCCGCTGCCGATCCGCCCTCTGTCGGAGAATCGTCGCCCGTCGCGAAGCCTTCCTCCATTGCCCAGGAAGAAGGGCAGGTCGAACGGTGTCCGAACTGCGGCGCGCCAAGCGGCGGGGCCTATTGCGCGACGTGCGGCCAGAAAGACCAGCCGCTGCGCCAGCCTGTCCACCGCTTCGTCAGCGATGCCGTCAAGGAGTACTTCGGCATCGACGGGCGGTTGTGGCGCTCGCTCGGTTTGCTCCTCTTCAGACCCGGGCGGCTTACACGCGAGTACTTCGAGGGCCGCCGCGCGCGCTACCTCCGGCCGCTGCGCCTCTACCTGACGGCCACGCTGACCTTCTTCTTCCTGCTGACCGTGCTCGACCCGGCCGGCCGCGTCGAGCAGGCATTGAGCAGCCAGATCGCCGAGGCCGATACGACGGTGGCGGTCGCGGACCGGCTCGCCGAAATCGAAGCGGACCTCGCCGAATATCCGGCGGCGCTCGCGCGGCAGGAGGCGCTCGTCGACTCCCTCGAGGTTCTCCAGGACAGCATCGTCCGCGCGTTCCGGGCCGACAGTGCCGCCGGGTTGATCGACAGCCTGGATGTCGAAGACCGGGAAGAGGAGGTCGAAGATGCCCTCGACGACTACGACGATGAGGTGGGTGACCTGGAGCGCATGCGTACCTCGTCCTCACGGGAGCGGGAGGTCGCGCTCCTCGAATGGCAACGCCGTCAACTTATGGGGCTGCCGCCCGACAGCACCATCAACCCGCGCGACCTCGCTCTGGCGGCCGATATGGTGATCGCCGGGAGCGAGGCGAACGGGTTCTCGTCGAACCTGCCGTCGTGGGTGCCCCAGAGCCGCGCCACCGAGCGGATGGCCGCGGCCCGCACGGCGGAAGAACGGGCGGCCGCTATCGCCGAGTTCGCCCGCAACGCGATCAGTCGGCTTCCGACGGTGATGTTCCTCCTGCTGCCGGTCTTCGCGCTGCTGCTGAAGCTGATCTACGTCCGCCGCGGGTGGTACTACAGCGAGCACCTCGTCTTCGGCCTGCACACGCATGCCTTCGCGTTTCTCATCTTCGCCCTTACGGTCTGCCTCTTCTGGCTTGGCGGCGACACGGCGTGGGTCGGCACGGTGAGCGCGGCCCTCACCTACCTCGGGCTGCCGCTCTACTTCTACATCGCGCAGAAGCGCGTCTACGGACAGGGCTGGATCAAGACGGCCGTCAAGGCCTGGCTGCTGGCGTGGACGTACGGATTCTTTTTGATCCTCGGCATCGTGCTCGCGGTGTTTCTGGCCGCCGCCCTCTAAATGCCGCGCGGCGGCCCCGGAGAGCCGCCGCGTAGCAGGCGTAAACATGCCTAGGGATTGGGCGGACCGCTAGGCGGGCTCAGCCACTGTGGGGCCGGCCTCCTTGATGGCCTCGCTCGCTCCTTCCTCGTACTTCTTGAAGTTCTCCGCGAAGCGCTGGGCCAGCTTGTTCCGCTGCTCGTCGTAGGCCTCGGAATCGTCCCACGTGTTACGCGGCTGCAAGATCTCGTCCGGCACGTTCGGGCACGCGGTCGGGATCTCGAACCCGAAGACGGGATCGGTTTCAGTCGGCGCGTTCGCGAGCGAGCCGTCGTGGATGGCGTCGATGATGGCACGCGTGTACTTCAGGCTCATGCGCTCGCCCGTGCCGTAGGGGCCGCCGGTGAGCCCCGTGTTGATCAGCCACGTCTCGGCGCCGTGCGTGCGGATCTTTTCGGCCAGGAGCTCGGCGTATTTGCTCGGGTGCCAGACCATGAACGGCGCCCCGAAACAGGCCGAGAACGCTGGCTGCGGCTCGGTCACGCCCACCTCGGTCCCGGCCACTTTCGAGGTGTAACCGCTGATGAAGTGATACATCGTCTGCTCCGGCGACAGCTTGGCGACGGGGGGGAGGACGCCGAAGGCATCGTAGGTCAGGAAGATGACGTTATTGGGGTGCCCACCCTCGCACGGGATCTTCGCGTTCGGGATGAACTCGATCGGGTAGGAGGCGCGCGTGTTCTGCGTCAGCGAGACGTCGGAGTAGTCCACCTCGCGCGTGTCCTCGTCGTAGACGACGTTTTCGAGCACGGTGCCGTACTTGATGGCGGCAAAGATCTCGGGCTCGTTCTCGGCCGATAGATCGATTGCCTTGGCGTAGCAGCCGCCCTCGATGTTGAACACGCCGTCGTTGCTCCAGCAGTGCTCATCGTCGCCGATGAGGCGTCGACGGGCGTCGGCCGAGAGCGTGGTCTTCCCCGTGCCCGAGAGGCCGAAGAAGAGGGTGACGTTCCCGTCATCCCCCTCGTTCGCCGAGCAGTGCATCGAGAGGACGTCGCGCTTCGGCATGAGGTAGTTCATGACGGTGAAGACGCCCTTCTTCATCTCGCCGGCGTACTCGGTGCCGAGGATGACCATCTCGTCCTGCTCGAAGTCCACGTCGACGCTCGTCTTCGAGGTCATGTGCGACGTGTGGCGGTTGGCCGGGAACTGGCCAGCGTTGAAGACGACGAAGTCTGGTTCGCCGAAGGTCGCAAGCTCTTCCGCGGTGGGGCGGATGAGCATGTTGTGCATGAAGAGCGCGTGGTAGGGCCGCGTGCAGATGATGCGCACCTTCAGGCGGTAGTTCGGATCCCATCCCGCGAACCCGTCGACGACGTAGAGGCAGTCGCGCGTATTGAGGTAGTCGATCGCGCGCTCACGGTTGACCTGGAAGGTCTCCTCGTCGAGCTCGATGTTGATGTTGCCCCACCAGATGTCGTCCTCGCTCTCAGGGTTGCGCACGACGCGCTTGTCGGCCGGGCTGCGGCCCTTCTTCTCGCCCGAGCCCACGCGGAGCGCCCCGTTGTTCATAATCGCGGCTGTGGGGTCGCGGCGGACGGCATCCTCGTAGAGCTTGGCCGGAGCGACGTTCCGCATCACGGTTTCCACGTTGATGCCGTACTGCTTGAGATCAATGTTCGATTCCATGAATATGCCCTTCTAAGATGGGTTGGCTATTCGGGTGAGGAGGGACGAGCGCGACCGTGTCCCGCCGGATGGCCACCTCAATGAGCCGGCGGGAGAGAGGTTGTCGTAGACGGTCTGCGTACGGTCCACGTCGAGGATGGCGAGGTGTTGGAGTACGGAGGCTGAGGCAGTCTTCGTGAGTATAAAGCCAGCACCGGGCGTGTTTCCAGGGCGCAGTCGACGCGCCCGGACAAAGTGTCAAAATAACCCCGCTGCCTACGTTGGTGGCAGCGCCCCTGCGGATTAGTCAGGACAAAGGGACTTGACGATGCACGGCCTCCGGCGTACCCTGCTCTGCTCGCACTCGCTTTCCCTGACCGCCCCGATGCTTCGTCGCGCCCTCCTTGCTGCGCTCATTCTGCTTGTATGTGGAACTGCGCTGCCTCTGGCCTCCGCACAGGAGTTGCCCATCGATCTCGATGTCGACTATGCCTCGTTCCTCTATGATGCGAACGAGACGCTGCTGGAACTCTACCTCTCCGTTGGGGCCGCTTCCCTCGAGTACGTACACGACGGCGAGAAATACGTCGCCTCGGTGCCACTCACGATGACGCTGCGGCCGGTGGCCGCCAGCGCACCCGAAGGTGCCAGCACGACGCCCGTCTTCGACGAGGAGACGACCCTTCAGTTTGCTGTCACCGACACCAGCGCGTTGGACGACGGCCTCTACTTCGTGGAGCAGTTTCGCACGGTCACGGCACCCGGTGAGTATTCGTTGGACTTGGTCGTGCCGACCGATGCTGCGCTTGAGCGGCCAGAGCTCCGGCTCAGCCTCGATGTGACTGTACCGATGTATGCCCCTAGTGATCAGGCAATGGTGTCCGGGGTCACGCTCTCCTCCGGTATTCAGCAAGCGGAAGAAGTAGAGGCGCGCTTTTACAAGAACGGCCTCGTCATCACGCCGAACCCGAAGGGCATGTATGGGGAAGGGCAGGGGCGGGTGTTCTACTACGTCGAAGCCTATGGGCTACCCGCAGCCGTCGAAGCAGAGCAATACACCTTGCTTACTTACATCAGCGAATCCAATTTGCCCCGGCCGATCGAAGCGTTCCAGCGCAGGACTACGCGTGTGGTCCGCGCCCCGGATGTAATTGTGGGCGCCTTCGACGTGAGCGAACTCCCCAGCGGCTCCTACTTCCTGCGGTTCGCCTTCCTCAATGACAACAACGAGGCCCTGGCCGAGCAGGGCAAGAAATTCTTTGTGTTCAACCCCGGCATCGAGCGCGAAACAGTAGCGATGGACGAAGGATTTGAGACCAGCCTCTATGCAGTGATGAGCGAGGAGGAGGTCGAAGACAACCTCCAGCACGCTCGGGTCCTGGCCACGCAGCAGGAGCTCTCGCAACTGGGGCGCCTCCGTGACATTGACGCCAAACGGGAGTACCTCGCGGCCTTCTGGCAACGCCGCGATACCGACTCCGACCCCTCGGTGAATTCGGCACGACGCGAGTTCTACGAGCGCCTCCGCTACGCGGAAGAACGGTATGCGACGCCCTTCGAGCCCTCGTGGGAGACGGGGCGGGGC
>JABDIZ010000355.1 GCA_013003465.1 Rhodothermaceae bacterium | reverse complement strand
GCCCGGAGGTAGGCATCAGCCTCCCGCTGCGGGTTCGGGCTCCTGGCCGAGGAGGCGCCGCAGGACGCGGTGCCAGCTCGTAAACTGCGCCTCGTAGCTCAGGCCCGCGCCGTAGGCACCATAGGGTGTCGTCCCCACCGTCGTGCCGCCCAGCAGTTCGCTCTCGCGCCGGTAGAACACCTCCAGCGAGACGGCAGGTGTTAGCCGGACCTCAATGGCTACCTCGCCCTGTAGCCCGGCATCCGTCGGTCGGTTCTCCAGTTGCTGATAGAGTCCTTCGCCCCGGATGACAAGGCGCTCGTCCAACAGGCGGAGGGCCACGCCATAGGTAAGGTCGAAGTCCTGAAACTGCTCGCCGGGCTGGAGGCCGAGCAGCACCTCCACGTTGTCGGAGGCGAGGGCCTGGTTGAGAAACCGGTTGAGGCGGCTAGCGACTAACTGCGAGAGCGAGGTGTAGAGCAGGTCATCGGCCGCTCCGGTGAGCACGTCGCCGCCGGATGCGGCGTTCTCCACCGGGGCGAGCAGGAAGGTGCCGGTGAGGAGCACGCTCGTGGCATAGAGTGCCTGCCGGTCGGTGTCGTTGAGCAGCGGACGAAGCGCTTCGATGGCGGCCGTGTTGGTGGTGCCGCGCGCGTCGGTGTCGAGATCGAGTGCGAGGGCGATGAGGGGGCCGCTGAGGCGTCCACCGACGGATGCGCGGATGCGAAGCGGGACGCGCTGGCTTTCGAGGCCGGTCAGGCCGAGGCCCGCGAGCGAGGCGCGCGTCCGGTAGCTGGCGTCCAGGTTCATACGCGCATCGAGGGGGTCGCCGTCCCAGATGAGGGTGCCGCCGGGCTCGATCTCGAAGCGGCGCGTAAACACATCGCCTGCCGTAAAGGGGTAGTCGCCGCCCGCCGCCGTGAACGTGCCGAACGTGCGGAAGCGCCCTTCGCGGATGGCGAGTTGCAGCTCGGCGCGGCCGTCGGCCGTGAGCACCTCGCCAATGACGGGGTCGAAGACGAGGTGGACCGTCGAGCCAGGCGGCGCCGTCACGTTCAGGTTCATCTCCAGTCCCTGCGTAAACGACCGCTCCGACTCCGGCCGTGGGCCGATGATGTTGGTGCGCGTCCGGCGCTCCGGCACGCGGCCGAGCGAATCGGCAAACACGATGAAGCCCTGGTCGGCCTCGATGGCATCGGGGGCGATGGGAATGAAAATCTCGCTGTCGGTCGTGGTGACGGCGTCGGTAGAGCGGAGGAAGACGCGGTTGAGCGGGCCGGTGACCGAGGCGGTTCCACTGGCGCGGATGTAGCCGTAGAAGGGGAGCCCGGAGTCGCCCGTCGGGACATCTACGACCTCAACGGCGTCAAGCGTCGCCTGGAGGTCGAGCGAGAAGAAGCGGTAGTCGTTGAAGAGGATGCTGCCGTCGATGTGCGCCGTGCCCCCCGCCTTGTCGGTCAGCGCTACGTCGTGGAGGTGAATGCCGCGCTGGTCGACCTGCACGCGGCCGTCGCCGCCCAGGGCAAGCCCGAAGCGGGGGATGGTCGCGGCTACCTCGTCAGCGATCAGGTTGGCCTGGAAGAGCGGAGTGGAGAAATCGCCCGTGATCTGGCCGAAGCCGCGTGCGGCGCCCTCGGCCTGTCGAACGACACTCGGGAAGAGGAGATCGAGGAAGAAGAGGTCGGCACGGTCCACGGCGAGGGTGAGGCCGAGCAGCCCACTGTCGCGCGTGCCGTCGTCGTTGCGGCCGGGAAAGCGGACGCGCCCGGCCACGCGCAATTCGTTCTCTTCGACGCGCAGGGAGTCGGGGACCGGTGGAGTCGCGTGGGGCCGCTCCAGGCGCAGGTCCACCGCCACGGCCTCGCCGCCGGGAACGAAGCGGCTCGTGGCATCGAGGCGGCCGAGGAGGCGGTCGCCGAGCAGCAGGTGGGGCACGATGGCGCGGCCGGAAAGCTCGGGCCGCCGCAGTACGTTCACGATGGCGAGGCTGGCGTCGAGGGCGCCGCCGAGGTAGGCGCCGCGCCAGGCAAGATTTTGCGCCGTGGCCACCTCGCGCAGATCTACGCCCTCCACATCGGCATAGAGCGTGTCGGCGGTGCTGGTAGAGATGCGGCCCCGGAAGGCGATGCGCTGGGCGGCCTCGTCGTCGGCGCGTAGGAAGGTGAGGCCAGGCAGGACGATGACATCGCGGTAGAGGTCAGCGATCTGGGGGCCGGGCGTGGTCCAGCGGAAGCCCGCGGCGTCGAGCAGGGTCTCGGTGAGCGTCAGGCGGTTGCGGTCGGCGAGGAGGTCGAGCGCTCCCACGAGGTGCACGGTGGCGTCCTCGCTGGTCATCGCGTCGGCAGTGAAGGCGAGGCGGCGCTGCGCCAAGTCGAGCGCCACGGAGGGCGTGGCAAGGAGGCGCCCCTCCACCCGCATCGAGTCGGCCTGCGCGGTGAGGTCAAGGGCCAGCGCCCGGAGGAGATCGCTCTGGTAGGGCGTGTCGAGGCGCCCGTTGAGGGCGAGTCCATGCAGGCGCGTCGTGCCCACCGTCAGCGCGTCCGTCGTCAACCCGAACGAGGCCTCCAGTGCGTCGCTGCCGAGGGTGCCATCGAGTTGGAGCGTGGTGCCGGGGGCGAGTTCAGGCAGCGCCGGAACGAAGGCGCGCAGGTCATCGGGGCGGCGTATCGTGAGCGTGAGGGCGAACGGCTCCAGGGCGCGGCGGAAGGTCGGCTCTGGGAGCGGCGTCCGCGTGGGCGGGCTCCCGCGCAGCGGTTTGTCGTAAGCCGTCTGGGCAGCAGCGGCAAGCGCCATGCCCCACTGGCGGCTGAGCGCCACGACGGCATCGAGACCCACCCCGCCATCGAGTTCGCCCTCGGCTACGGGAGACGCGAAGCGCACGCGAGGACCCGGCTCGGAAGGCGGCTGGATGGTGAGGGCGAGTGGGCCGGTGGGGAGCCGCTGCATCGCAGCGCCCTCGATCTCGACGGCGGCTTCGCTGAAGTTGGCTTCTACGTCGGCCGAGAGTGTGGCGAGGTCGGAGCCGCGCAGGGCTGCACGGAGCGGGCCGGTGAAGCGAGTGGCCGGGGCTCCGGGGAACAGTTGCCGGAGGTCGAAGGCCGCCAACTCGCCCTCGAATTGCAGCGACCGGGCTTCTGTGTCGGTATCCACCCGACCGCGCAGCGTGCTCCCGCCCTGGCGCAGCGCGACCCGTGCCTCGATCTGATTTCCCGTCTGCGTCCCGTCGATGCGCAAGGAATCGGCCGTGCGCCCCGCGAAGGAGGCGTCGGTGAGGGCGAGGCGGAACGCGGTGTCGGTGGCCTCGCGCCCGAGCGCCGGGCGCTCCAAGACGAGTTGCCCCGTGAGTCGGCCTGCGAGGCGGTCGTCGCCGGTCAGGGCGGCTGGATTCAGGTTCTCGGTGTCGGCGTCGAGGACGAGGCGCAGCGGTCGTCCGGGCGAAGCGGCGAGTTGAATGTAGCCCTCGGCGTCGCCTGCGTCCGTCGCCACGGCCGCCTCGCCTTCGAGGCGGATACGCCCACCGGGCTGGATCGACCCGGCGAGGTCGCCCTCCAGCGAGGCGAGGCCGAGGCGAGCCATCTCGGGTGGTAGCGCGAGCGCAGGCCACACCGCCTGCAGGTCCGCTGCTCGGACGGTAGACGACGGGATCGTCACGTCGAAAACGAGCGAGTCGGGGAGGCCCGAGAGGCGGCCGTCCACCTGCACGGCGGTTTGGCCGCGCGATAGGCGAAGGCTGGTGGCTCGCAGGTCGTTGAGTGGGCCGCGCAGTTGGCCGCTGCCGCGGACCTGATCGCCGAGGGGCACGCCAGGCAGAAACGCCCGAACGTCAGTTGCTGCGAGTTGGCCCTGGCGTAGGTCGAGGGTGAGTTCAGAGTCCTCAGCCGTGCGCGTCAGGGCGACATCGCCTTCGAGGCGCGAGCCCGTCGTTACGAGGCGCAGCCCATCGACGTTCACGCCTTCATCCGCGAGGGTCAGGCGTCCCGCGAGCGTCTCGATCGTCACGTTTTGCTGCGGCAGGGTAGCGGTGAGCAGTTCCACGCCGAGCAGCTTGACGTCGCGGCGCCAATCGAGCACGAGCGAGGCGTCGAGATCCGCGAGGCTCGCGTTGGTGTAGTCGAAGAGGCGACCGGCCTGGACGGCGTCGGGGAGTGGGCCGGTGTTACTCGTGGTGATGCGGCCGTCCACCAGCCGGAGGTCGGTAGTCGAAAGGTCGAGCGGATTTGGCTCGGCGGTGCTCGGGCGGCGCGGGCGGAGGGCCTCGGTCAGGTTCCAGAGGCCCGCCGAATCGCGCATGAGGTCGAGGCGCGGACGAAACAGCACGACCTCGTCGGCGACGAACGCGCGGCGCAAGAGCGAGCGCCAGCGAGGCTTGAGGATCACCGAATCCGCCGAAACCACCAGGCGTCCGTCGGGATCGTAGAGGCGCGCGCCCGATACAAAGAGGTCATTGACGAGGTTGCCCGTCACCCGCCCGATCTCCAGCCGTCCGGCGTACTCGCGGTTGAACGCGGCGACGACCTGCGTCCGCACGGTGTTGCGCCCGATCTGCGTGCGCGTCAGAAACGCGAACAGGCCCACCAGCAGGACGACCAACAGCGCCACCGTGCGCAGGATGTACTGGGGGATATGGAAGACCCGGGTGGGCAGGAGAGCGGCTGATTGAGTGTAGCTGACGGAACGAACGCCGATACCTAGGCGAGTACAACACCCAGATCGCCAATTCGCAGCGGTTTCGCACGGATGGAGGGCTCGCAAAAGGGTCACATCAGCGCCCACTCCACAGTCGCGGCTTGTCTGCGCGACGCAACGTGCTAAATTGTTAGCATGTCGTCGGAATCCTCCCACTGTCTCATTCGTGTATGAGAGGCCCCGCTGTTTTCATATCCCCGATGTCTCGCTCCCTCCTTCTGCTCGCGGCTGCTCTGCTCTGGAACTCCGTGGCTCACGCGCAGGCCGAGGATCCCAGCCCGTACTCCGACGCGGTGCTGCTCAGCGATGGGACGCACGTGCAGCCAGGGGTACCGTTCGAGGTCGGGTTGCACATGACGATGGAGCCGGACTGGCACAGCTACTGGCTCAACCCCGGCGACTCGGGCACCGCCACCGCGCTCACCTGGACGCTGCCCGAAGGCTTCGAGGCTGGGCCGATTCTGTGGCCCTATCCTGAGCAGATCGTGCTGCCGCCCCTCGTCAGCTACGGCTACAGCGAGGAGGTCCTGCTGCTGGTGCGCATCACGCCGCCCGCAGATCTGGCTGTTAGCGAGGTGACGCTTGCAGCGAAGGCCGACTGGCTGATCTGCGCGGATGTGTGCCTGCCCGCCACTGCAGACGTGTCGCTCTCGCTGCCTGTCCACGCCGCCGCTCCAGCGCCCGGTCCTGATGCCGAGCTCTTCGCCGAGACCCGTGCGATGCTGCCGACTACCGTTGAGGCGTGGCGTGTTGAGGCCTCGGAAACCGACACCGGCTACGCCCTGCATCTCGACGCCCCGGCCGGTTGGTCGGGCGATCTAGAGGGGGTGTACTTCTATGCCGACGCGCCTGCCGTTATCCAGCACCCGGCGGCACAGCCGGTCGCGGATACCGAGGAAGGCCCCCGGCTGGCGCTGGAGCGCTCCGAGTTTGCAATGGCGCCCGAAGAACGCCTGACGGGCGTGCTCGTGGCGCCGGAGGGCATGACGTGGGAGGGCACGCACCGCGCGCTTGCCGTGGATGTGCCGGTCGAAACCGCCATGTTGGCCTCGGCTGAGACGGCCTCGCCATCGCTCTGGATCGCGCTCCTGTTCGCGCTGTTCGGTGGGGTCATCCTGAACCTGATGCCGTGCGTCTTCCCGATTCTGTCCATCAAGATCCTCGGGTTTGCGCAGGGCCGGACGGCCGAGCGGGCGACAATTCGTACCCACGGGCTCGTGTTCGGTCTGGGCGTCATGGTGTCGTTCCTCGTGCTGGCCGGGGTGCTGCTGGGCCTCCGCGCCGGAGGCGAGCAGATCGGCTGGGGCTTCCAACTCCAGAATCCATGGTTCGTCGGCGCGTTGGCCTTGCTGCTGTTTGGGATTGGTCTGAACCTCGCGGGCGTGTTCGAGGTCGGCTTCGGGCTGGCGAGTGCGGGCGGGCGCCTCGACCGAGGGAAGGGGCTCAGTGGGGCCTTCTGGAGCGGTGTGCTCGCCACCATCGTCGCGACGCCTTGCACGGCTCCGTTTATGGCGACCTCACTCGGGTGGGCGCTCGCGCAACCGGCCTGGGCGGCTCTCCTGGTGTTCGCCGTGCTTGGTACCGGAATGGCTCTGCCGTATGTCCTCCTCTCGCTCTTCCCAGCGTGGATCGAGCGGCTGCCGCGGCCCGGCCCGTGGATGGAGACGCTCAAGCAGGCTCTCGCCTTCCCGATGTTCGCCGCCGCTGTATGGCTCGTCTGGGTCTTCGGATTGCAGCGGGGCATCAATGGCGCGGCGCTGCTGCTGCTGGCGATGACGTTGGTCGCGCTCGGGGCGTGGCTCCTCGGCCGTTGGACGGCCACGACGAGCACTGCCCGGATGCGCCTCGTCACGCGCACTCTCGCCGGGCTCATGCTCGTTCTCGCGCTCGTTGCCGTTCAACGAGGAACGAAACAACAGGCCGCTGGCACTACCGTCCCCGAGGGGGCCGATTGGCAGCCCTACGATCCGGCCGCCGTCACCCAGCTCGTCGCCGATGGGCAGCCGGTCTTCGTGGACTTCACGGCCGCGTGGTGCCTCTCGTGTCAGGCCAACAAGGCCGTCGCGCTCAGCACCGGGGTCGTCCAAGAAGCCTTTCGCACTAAAGGCGTCACCACCTTCCGTGCCGACTGGACCAACTACGACCCGGTCATCACAGAAGCGTTGGAGCGCTTCGACCGCAGCGGCGTCCCGCTCTACGTTCTCTATCCGGGTGACGGACGGCCGCCGGAACTCCTGCCCGCACTCCTCACCTCGGGCATCGTCCTGGATGCGCTCGACGGTGTGTCTACGGTCCTCGCAGGCGATGCCCCACCTACTTCGTACTAATCCATCAACCTCCTCTCGTCATGCGTACCCCTCTCACACTCACGCTCCTCGGTCTCGCGGCCCTTGCTCTAGTGGCCGTCGCCGTACTGCCCGGTTATGCGTCCAGCGAGGCGTCACCGACCGAGGTGCCTGTCGTGTCTGCCGAGCCCGGCGACACCGCTCCCGACTTCACGCTGGCCGATACGTACGGCGAGACGCACACGCTCTCCGACTACGCAGGGGAGTGGGTCGTGCTCGAATGGCTCAACTACGATTGCCCGTACGTGCGGAAGCATTATAACAGCGACACCATGCAGCGGCTCCAGGAGCACGCCACCGAGCAGGGGGCCGTCTGGCTCTCCATCGTGTCCTCGGCGCCGGGGGAGCAGGGACACTTCTCGAACGACGAGATGAATGCCCGCACCGAAGCGCACGGCGGCCACCAGACGGCCGTGCTGATCGATGAACCGGGGACTGTAGGCCGTGCCTACGGTGCCCGCACCACGCCGCACATGTTCATCATCAACCCCGACCGCGAGATCGTCTACAACGGCGCCATCGACGACCGCCCGACGCCCGATCCGGCCTCGCTGGAGGGCGCGATCAACTACGTCCGCCAGGCCCTCCACGCCGCGATGAACGGTGAGGAGGTTGCCACAGCGCGCACGCAGCCCTACGGCTGCTCGGTCAAATACGCACGCTAGTCATCACGCTCAGCCTGCGCACGTGAACGCCCCTTCGCGTAGACGGAGGGGCGTTTCGCGTTGAGTGGAGTACTCGATGTAGAACCGGGAGCGCGACCCCAATCGGCCAGAACACGTAGAGGATGTCCCCACACGATTATCCGCTCTGATCCCGCAGGGTCCCCCACAGCCCACCCGATAGCAAAGAGGAGACCTGCACCGTAAGGTGACCACCGTGGTTCGCCACTCCAGCCGTACCTCCCATGAGCAGCCCGCAGCCTCCCGACACGTCTTCCGCCTCCCGCGCATCGAGTCCTCCCGTGCTCGGTGACCCGCACGCCATCCCCGACACGGCGTTTCCCGCGGATGGGACCCCGGCTGATCAGCTTCAGTTTCTGCTCCACTACGCCGCGCTGGCGCCGAGTGTGCTCAACACGCAGCCGTGGCGCTTCGCGATCGAGCGGAACCTCGTCCGCCTCTACGCCGACCGGACGCGACAGCTTCGTCACCTCGACCCCGATGGCCGCGAACTGACGGTGAGTTGCGGCGCGGCGCTCCTGAACCTCCGGGTGGCCGCCCGCCACTTCCACCGCGGTACCGAAGCCCACCCTGTGCCGGTTGCCGACGAGCCGGACCTCCTCGCAGTGCTCATGCTACATGGCACAGCCGCCCCGACCGAGGCCGATGAGCAGCTCTTCCACGCCATCATACAGCGGCGGACGAATCGCCATCCGTTTGCGGAGGGACCTGTACCAAAGAAGGTGCTCGATGACCTGGAGCGCGTGGCGCGCGAGGAGGCCAGCCGTCTCATCGTGCTCACCGGGGCGGCGGAGAAGGACGCCGTGGCTCGGCTCGTCGAAGAGGGGATCCGCCTCCAGGGCAACGACCCCCGCATCGCTGCCGAGCTTGACGCCTGGCTCCGTCCGCCGGGTGATCCCCGCCGCGATGGTGTGTCCGACGACGTGCAGGGGGCCTGGGATCGCCGCGCACAGGTGCGCACGCCGACCTCCAGCGTCGCCGTGGGCAAACGCGAACTCGTGACGCAGGCACCCGCCGTGCTCGTGCTCACGACGGATACCGACGGCCCTGCCGACTGGCTCGCTGCCGGGCAGGCGCTGGGGCGCGTTCTCCTTGCCTCCGCCGCCCGCGATCTGCAAGCTTCCTACGTGAACCAGGTGGTCGAGGTGGCGGCGCTTCGGCGGGAGCTAATCGGGCTGATCGGGGGCGGTTTTCCGCAAGTCGTCTTTCGGGTTGGGTTCCCCGCGCGCCACGAGGGGACGCCGCGGCGACATATGCAGGATGTGCTGATCCATGACCCCGAGGCTGCGGATCCTCCGCGCGACAACGGCTGATGCGCTTTACCTTCGGGCATGGCCTCCAGCGAACCCATCCGCCGCCTTCTGCAGCAGACGATTCTGGCCGAGCTTGGCCTCCACACGAGTGTGGCGCCCGAATCGTCCGCACTCGTCACGTCTGTCGCCCACGCGGTAGCCGATGCGCTTGATGTGCCCATGGTCGGCCTCTTTAAGCTAGACGAGGAGGCGCTCGGGTTGGAGGTCGGCATCGGGTGGCCCGAGGGCGTGGTAGGGCGCGCGTCGCTGCGTGCCGACGACCCCTATGCCACCGCTGTGCTCGCCTCCAGCGAAGCCGTTCCTCTCAGCGACGCTCTGCCGGAGGACCTACAGGCGGCAGGGATCGTGGCAGGCCTTACCGTTCGCGTCGGCGGCGCGGGCGAGTCCGCCGGAGCGCTCGGCATCTACGACCGCGTGCCCCGCTCCTTCGATGAGGAGGCGCAGACCTTCCTCGGCGCGGTCGCGGCCGTCCTCGCTGGAGCGCTCGAACGCTTCCAGACCGAGCAGGCCCTCCGCGAGAGCGAAGCGCGCGCGCGTGCCGTCCTCGAAACAACCGTTGATGGGGTCATCACGATCGATGCGCGTGGCGTCATCGAGTCGTTCAATCCGGCGGCGGAGCAGATCTTTGGCTACGCCGCGCGCGAGGTGATCGGGCGCAACGTCCACGTGCTCATGCCCGAGCCGTACCACTCGGAACACGATGGGTACGTCCAGGCCTACCACGAGACCGGGCGGCGCAAGATCATCGGGATTGGCCGCGAGGTCGTCGGGCGGCGCAAGGATGGCTCGACGTTTCCCCTCGACCTGGCCGTAAGCGAGGTGCACCTTCCCGGCCGCACCATTTTCACCGGGTTCGTGCGCGACATTTCGGAGCGGCGGAGATTGGAGCAAGAAGTGCTTCGCATCGCCGAGGAGGAGCGGCGGCGGATCGGACAGGATCTCCATGATGGCCTTGGCCAGATGCTTACTGGCACGGCCCTCATCGCGCGGGGCGTTGCGCGGAAAGTGGAGCGAGGCGAAACCCCGACCGTGGAAGAGGCGGAGGAGGTGGTCGGGCTCATCAAGGAGGCCGACAGCTACGCGCGCAGCCTCGCGCGCGGCCTTGCGCCTGTCGAACTCGAAGCGAACGGTCTCGCGGCCGCGCTCAACCGCCTTGCCGCGAACACTCAGCACTTCTTTGCCATCCGCTGCACAGTCGAAACCGTGGGCGGGAGCGAAGCGGATCTCCCTGAGTCGGCCCCGCACCACCTCTTCCGCATCGCCCAGGAAGCCGTTTCCAACGCCGTTCGGCATGGCCATGCCGAACGTGTCTCCATCACGCTGGCCCACGGGCGCGAGCAGCTCCGCCTGCGCATTCAAGATGATGGACTCGGCTTTCCGGGGACGCTCCGTACCGGCGGTCTCGAAGCGCCGGAGAAATTGCCCTCTCCAACGGCTGAGACGCGCCCTCGCAACGCGAGCGTGCGGGTCCCGGCGCGTACCCCCATGCCGGACGACAACCGGGGAATGGGCGTGCGCATCATGCACTACCGCGCCCGCGTGCTCGGCGGCCGACTGGAAATTCGCCCGGGCGGGGAGCGCGGTACGCTCGTGACGTGTACCGTCCCCCTCACGCACCGCGCCCCCACTGATTTCTCACCTGACGCCCCGACGCGATGACCACCCGCCTCCTCCTCGTCGATGACCACCCCCTCATGCTGAAGGGCCTTGCCCTCACGCTCGATGCCGAACCCGATTTTGAGGTTGTCGGGCAGGTAGCTGATGCCGAAGAGGCGCTCGAGCGGTTCGATGAATTCACGCCCGATCTGGTGGTCGTGGATGTGTCGCTGCCCGGCATGAACGGGCTCGAACTGGTCAAGCACCTCCTCGCCCGCGCGCCCGACCTGCTTACGCTTGTCGTCTCGCGCCACGACGAGGCGCTCTACGCCGAGCGGGCTGTTCGGGCCGGGGCCAAGGGCTACGTCTCCAAGCTGGAGGCCGATGAGCAGATCGTCAAGGCTATCCGTTACGTGCTCCGCGGTGGGATCTACCTCTCCGAGGAGCTCAAGGACAAGCTCCTCTTCGGCGCGGCCGTCGGGCGCAAGGATGCCATGCAATCGCCCCTCGAAGTGCTGAGCGACCGCGAACTGGAGGTGTTCGAGATGACCGGGCGCGGGCTCCCCACGCGCGACATCGCCGAGCGGCTGCACCTGTCGGTCAAGACGGTGGAGAGCTACCGGGCGCGCATCAAGACGAAGCTGGCACTGGAGAGCGGGACGGAGTTGATGCAGCACGCCGTCCGCTGGGTCGAAGGCGAGGGGGCGAGCTGAGGCGCCATCCGGGTCCGCAACAAGGCGAAACGTTGTGGGAGAAGCACGCACAGCGCTGTCCGGCTATTACCTACACGAGCCGGAGGTGTCGGCTGGCAGTCGGCTGCTGGGCGTGCGCCCTTCTTACGGGTGGGCGTCCGTTGGACTACCGGAGACACCGCCATGTACTTCCGACTCAACGAAATCGACCTCTACGACCGCTTCTGCGGCGATTGCACGGCCGACAACTTCTACGAACTCGCCGACGGGGCGCTCCCGGTCTACCTCGACCTGGACGCGCACGGCGAGCCGGTGCTGAAGACGAGCTCCGGCCGCCTCGACGACCCGTACGGCGTTCTCTACGTGCTGCACGATTCCGAGTACAAGAGCCGCGTCATCGTCGTCCGTCGCTAAACTCGGCCTCTCTGCCACTCTTATGGAACCGATCTCTGGCCTGCCCCTCGTCTCGCTTGACATCCAAGCCCCGATCTGGGAGCATGTCTTTACCGTGGCCCCGCTCGTCCTCGTCGGCACGGAGGAGGAGGAGGGCTACGACTTCGCACCCAAGCACATGGTCACGCCGCTCGGTTGGGACAACTACGTCGGGTTCGTATGTACGCCGCGGCACCGGACGTATCACAACGCCAAGCGCACGGGCGTCTTTACGATGACCTACGTGCGCCCCTCGCAGGTGCTGCTTGCCAGCCTGGCTGCCTCCGAGCGCAGCGACGGGCCTGGCGCCAAGCCTGCACTCCAGATGCTTTCCACCTTCCCGGCCGAGGTCGTCGCGGGGCAGTTCGTTGAGGACGGTTACCTGTTTCTGGAGTGCGAACTCGACCGGGTGGTGGACGATTTTGGGGTGAACAGCCTCCTCTGCGGTCGCATCGTCGCGGCCCATGTCCATGAAGAGGCGCTCCGCATCTCTGAGGCGGACGACGCCGAGCGCCTCTTCGCAGCTCCCTTGCTGGCCTACCTTCACCCCGGACGCTACGCGACCCTCGCCGAGACGCACGCCTTCCCGTTCCCGGCGCGATTCTCCCGGTGATCCCCCGACTCTGGTCGTTCCCCATGGTGCATCCGCATACCAATGGCCTGACTTCGCCGACGCCTCTCACGCCGCCGGTCGCCGAGGCCGTGCGCGCCCGCTGCGAGGCCCGTGCAGGATGGGCACAGGCGCTGCTGCGTCGCCTCGTTGAAATCGAATCGCCCTCCACGGAGCCGCAGCGGCAGTTGGCGTGTCTGGACGTGCTCGCCACCGAACTGGACCGGCTCGGCTTTGCCTGTCGCCACCTGCTCGGCCGCACGACGGGCGGGCAGCTTTACGCGCGGCCTGCACCTCGGTCGAAGGCGCAGCCCGTGCAACTGCTCCTCGGCCACGCCGATACCGTCTGGCCCGCCGGGACGCTGCAGAGCATGCCGCTCGTTGAGCGTGAGGGGCGTCTGCATGGGCCCGGCGTGTTCGATATGAAGGGTGGCTTGACGCAGATGCTTCTCGCGCTGGACACGTTGGACGCGCTCGGTCTCGACCCGCCCGCTACGCCTGTCGTCTTCGTCAACACGGACGAGGAGATCGGCAGCTTCGAGTCGATGCATTGGGTCGAACGCCTCGCCCGGTGCGCGGCCCGTACGTTTGTCGTCGAACCCGCGCTCGGCCTGGACGGACGCTTGAAGACGGCTCGGAAGGGCGTGGGCAAGTTTCGCGTGGTCGTGCAGGGCCGCGCCTCGCATGCAGGCCTCGACCCGGAGGGTGGCGCCAGCGCCATTCTCGAACTCAGCCACGTCATCCAGGCGCTCCACGCCCTCAACGATCCGGCCCGCGGCATCTCGGTGAACGTGGGCATGATCGAGGGAGGGCAGCGACCCAATGTGGTGGCACCGGAGAGCCGCGCCGTCGTGGACGTGCGCGTGCCGACGGTCGAGGATGCGCGTGCCATCGAGGACCACATCCTGGGTCTTCAGGCCATCACGCCCGGGGCACTCCTTTCCATCACCGGTCGGGTGGGGCGCCCGCCGCTCGAACGGACGCCGCGCAACCGACGCCTCTGGCACCAAGCGAAAGAGGCCGCCGCGCTGCTCGGCATTCCCCTGGACGAGGGGATGGCTGGGGGGGGCTCGGACGGCAACACGACCAGCCTCTACACCGCTACGCTCGACGGCCTCGGCGCCGTGGGCGACGGGGCGCACGCCATCCACGAGTTCGCCTTCTTGGACCGGATCCCCGAACGCGCCGCCCTCCTGGCCCTGTTGCTGCTGGCTCCGGTCGATCCGCCGGAGCCCGTGTCTGCCGTATCGGTAGAGGATGCGGCGATCTCACCCTCCTGAGGGGCTGGACCCTCCGTGCATCGCCTCGGCCCTCAGGAACCGTCTCCCACGCGGGCGTCGAGGCGGCGCAGCTTATGACTCAGGCTATGCGCCAGATTGCGATACAGCACGAGCCCAATGTCCGGGCGCTGCCGCGTGAGCACCCGCAGGTTCTTGTGCGAGAAGCACGCGACCGTCAGCGGCCCAACCGCACGGGCCCCCGCCGAGTGTGGGCCTTCGGTCAGCAGCGAGACCTCACCGAGGATGTCTCCCGCGTCGACGCGCCCGATCTCGGTGCCGCTGTTCATCCACACCGACACACTGCCGTCGAGGAGGAGGTACATCTGGTCCGAAGGCTCGTCGGGCTCGAACAGCACGGCATCGGCGTCGAAGGTCTCGACCGTCCCAGCACCGGCCAGCCGCATGGCCTGCTCATCGGTGAGGCCGTGGAAGAAGCGGTGCCGCCCTACCGCCTGCCGGAGCCGCGGCAACACCGCCTGCCGCTCGAAATTCCGCATTACGGCATCGGTCATGCACTGCGAGCGCTCGGTCAGCACGATCGAGCCGAGGTCGGGCGGGACGAGCAGGCGCACCATTTTCACCACGTCGAGCCGCTCCACGTCGTGGAAGACCATGGCGGGCACGAAGGCGGCGGGCAGGAAGCCGAGTTCGAGGAGCGTCCGTTGCATGCGCGGCGCGTGCGCGCTCACGTCCACCTCGATGTATTCGACGCCCCACTCGTCGGTGCACCGGGCGAGCAGCTGCTCATAGAGGTGGCGGACGACGCGGTCGGTGTGGCCGATCAACTCGAAGATGCGCACGCTGCGCTCGTGCTCGTCGCGGAGAAAGCCGATGGCGCCTGCCACCGTACTGTCGGCTTCCCGGGCCACGAGGTAGGTCGCCTGGCGGGCCGTCAGCTTGAAGAAGCCGTACTGCAGCCGCATCGGCCCGAAGACCTCGCGGTTGCGCAGCCGCCCGCGCTCGATGCGCATCAAGAGCGGGAGTCCTTCGGCCCTGAGCGTGTCCACGTCGAAGCGGTCGTCGTGCGGGTAGGCCGGGGCGTCGTCGTCCACGATCACGTCGTTGTCGAGCCCGACGAAGCTGAGCGCGAGGTGGGCGAGGGGATAGGCCTCGGCGATGATGCGCGGATGGTTGCGACGCAGGCGCAGCCCGTTGCCGTAGTGGTCCGCGAAGAGGACGACGCTCTCGCGCCGGTCGAACCGGTGCTTGAGCGGCAAGAACCCGACCGGCTCCAGCCCGAACGCATGGCTGATCCGCTGCGAGTACGGATGCGCGCACCGATTCTCCACCACGCCGACGTGAATGCGCGGCGCAACGTGCCGAATCCGCTCGGCCATCAGCTTCGACCCGACACCGCGGCTGCGTGCGTCTGGCCGCACGGCCAACCGGCCGAACTCGCCGATCAGGTCCGTGTGCGCGCCCACATCGAGGACGACCGAGGCAGTGCCGAGGATCTCGCCGTTCGCGGCATCCTCGGCCACGAGCAGCACCTGGTCGTCGGTGTAGATGGCCCGCTTGAGCCAGGTCGGGTCGTAGAAATGCCGGTACGGATAAAACTCGCCGTAGACCTCCACGAACGTCGCCTGGACGCCGGGCACATCCCGTTCTTCGGCCTCCCGGACGAGCACGTCTGGGTCGGGGTTAGGACGATAGGCCCCCGTGGCTGGAGGCGGAGACGATTCGGGCATAGCGGTGGGCGTGCACCAGTCACTCCTAATTCTATGAAAAAAGGAGACGCCGTTCCTGAAGACTCCCGAAACCCCCTCCTCTCATGATCCACGTCGAACGCCACCCCCACGTCCGCCTCACGTCCCTGACCCGCATCGCCTCACTGGATCAGGTGCCGTTTTCACTCCGCACGCTGGCCCACGACGACTGGGTGAGCGGCGACTACGTGGCGTGCAAAGTCGTCTCGCCGCACGGCGCGTTCCGCCAGATCGAATTGCCCGGTGGGCGTATGATCTTCGTCGAGCGGGGCGATGTGTTGATCGGCGCGCTCGGACGGCGCCACGCCACGCTCGAATTGACGGGCACATTCGAGGCCGTCGAGGATGACGGCCGGATGCACCTGCTCAGCGGCGGCGGCATGATGGGGCGGGTAACCTCGGTGGCCCCCGCCATCGGCGCGATGATGGACCTGCACTACCGAGGCCATCTCTTCGTGGATGAGCGCAAGGCGACGATGGAACGCTTCGTCCCCGAAACCGACCCGATCCCATTCTCGATCCCCACGGTGCTGCTGGTGGGTACGTCCATGTCGGCGGGCAAAACGACGGCCGGGCGGCTAGCTGTCCGTCACCTGCGGAAGCAGGGGCTGGTCGTCGCTGGGGCCAAGCTGGCTGGGGCCGGGCGTTACCGTGACGTGCTGGCCTTCGGCGATGCCGGGGCCGCGCCGATCCTGGATTTCGTAGACGCCGGGCTGCCCTCTACTGTCGTACCGGAGGCCGAGTACCAGCGCGCCCTCGGCTGGCTGCTGGCACGCCTCGCCGCTGCCCACCCCGATGTGGCCGTGATCGAAGTCGGGGCGTCGCCCCTCGAGCCCTACAACGGGGCTGCTGCCATCGAGGCCCTTCAGGATCGGATTGCGTTCGTGATGCTGGCCGCCTCCGACCCGTATGCCGCGCACGGGATTATCGAGGCCTATGGCCTGCGTCCTGATCTCATCTGTGGCCGCGCGACCAACACGCACGCAGGCGTGGAATTGGCCGAGCGACTCTGCGGGGTCCCTGCGCTCAACCTCTCCGAAACCCCGGAGGCCCTCGGCCCGCTGCTGGACGACGCGCTCCGCATTCCCCGGAGCCACTCCTTACACAACGCAGGCTGACGTAAGAGTTTCCCCCACAGGACAGAGCGCCGCTTCCTCTCTAAACAAACCCTCCATGGAGGCCGATACTGCGGTCCAACCTGGAATTGTATCCCATGACTGCCTTCCTCGCCGTCGAGTTCGAGCCTGAGGCCGACCCGCACTTTGCTGTCAACGCGCTCCGCCAGCCGACGCTCGTCGTGACCGCGCTGGATATTGGGGCACGCGATGTGGTGGCGACGGTCGAGGTGGCCAGCGCGGCCGTGTTGGATAGCATCGTCCAGACGATCCAGGCCTGCCGGGGGATCCGCGCGAGCACGGCGTTTCCCGTGGCCTAGGGACGGCAAGACGGGACTGTAGGGTATCGCCCGGCGTCGTGGGGCGGGGGTCTCTGGCGCGCGCATCAGGCGAGCGCGGACACGGCTCCTGCAACGGGGAACGTAGGCTTCGTTGGTTTCATCTGCCTGCGCCGCCATGTTGCACCTCCGCCGGATTCTCTTCCCGACCGACTACTCGGCGTGCGCCGAGCATGCCTTCGACCACGCCGCGTTCCTCGGAGCGCAGTTCGACGCGGAGTTGCATGTCCTCCATGTCGAAGCGCCCGTCGACGCCATTGAGGACGAGCCGACGGAGCCACGCCCTCATAGCCTCAGCGACGAAGACGCCGCATTTGTCCGCCTGATCGAGGTGGAGAAACGAGGCGATAGCGTCCGCGAAGTCATTCTCCGCTACGCCCGGGCGCAGGACGTGGATCTGATCGTCATGGGCACGCACGGGCGGCGCGGCGTCCAGCATTTTCTGCTCGGCAGCGTTGCCGAGCGCATCGTCCGCGAAGCGCCCTGCGCCGTTCTCACGGTGGGGCCGACGGAGACAACACCTGCTACGATCCAGCGCATCCTCGCGCCGGTGGATTTTTCGGGGCGCTCGTACGAAGCCGTCAAGCACGCGCGGGCCCTGGCCGACCTCTACGACGCGAAGGTGGACCTGCTTCACGTCGTCGAGGCCACGTTTGCACCCGACGTGTACGGTCTCGGCCTGGCCTGGTCGGACGTGATCCCGGATGTCATCGAACGCACCGACGAGGCGATGGCAGAGATCGCCCGTGACCTGCTCGGCGAGCGCGCCGGGATCACCCGTGTCGAGGTGGGCGCCGATGCCGCGATCATCATCGAGGTGGCGCGGCAGAAAGCCGACCTGATCGTCATGGGGACGCACGGGCGCACGGGCCTGGAGCGCTTCGCCCTGGGTAGCGTCACCGAGCGTGTCGTGCAACACGCGGCCTGCCCCGTCTTCACCGTTCGCAGCTTTGGCGCCTCGCTGCTCGTGGGGGCGTCCCGCGAAAATGCCGACGCCGACCTGACCTGACCTTCCATGTTTGCCCCTGAACGCCTCCTCATCCCAGTCGATTTCTCCGGTGCCTCCACGGCGGCTCTGCGGCGCGGGCTCGACATAGCCGAACGCACCGGCGCCGAGGTACACGTCCTCCACATCGTGCCGGGCTTCGCGCCCGTGTTGGGTGCGGACCTCGATGCGCTGCCGGAAGAGGATCAGGCCTTTTTTCAGCGGGTCTGGGATCGTGCAGATGGCGAACTCACGGCACTGCTGCACCGCGAGCAGGCAACCCGGGTCCGCCGCGTGCTGTCCTTCGGATTGCCGTCTACGGTCCTCCTCGACTACGCGCAGGCGCAGGACGTGGATCTGATCGTCATGGGCACGCACGGGCGGCGCGGTGTGCGGCATGCCCTGCTCGGCAGCGTCGCCGAAGAGGTGCTCCGGCGTGCCGAGGTGTCGGTGTTGGTGGTGCCTGAGGCGGCAGCCGGTCGGGCGCCCTTCTTCCATGTCCTCGTGCCGACCGACTTTTCGCTTGCGTCGCGGATGGCCCTGCCGATTGCGGCTGAGGTGGCTGATCTTTACGGGGCGAAGCTGACGCTGCTGCACACGCTCGAACCGATCCCCTACCTGTCGATGCTCACCGGCGTGACGGCGGGGACGGACGTGTCGCGGCTGTTGAGGGAAAAGGCCGAGGTGCAGCTGCATCAACTCGTTGCGAACACCAACGGGGCGCTGGCGCGCGCCGAGACAGCACTCGTGGAAGGCCGTGCGGCCGAGGCCGTGGTGGCGTATGCCGACGAGCACGGTGTGGATGCCATTGTGATGGCGAAGCATGGCTTGCACGGCATGGCACGCTTCCTGGTCGGGAGCGTCACCGAGCGTATCTGCCGGACGGCCCCGTGCGCCGTGCTGGTCGTGCCCGTGGACGACGATACGGCGTAGGGGGCACCCCTACAGGGCCGGGCAGGCGCGCCTTACGGGGGAGGCGGGGGGAGGCCGTCGCGCCCTGACCGAGCGGTGGGGTTGATTGCTCTCACGCTCTTCACCCCGTCCTGATTCATGGCTGATACCCCCGTTTCGCCGGGCGCCACGGCGGCCCTCGCGGCCACCGCCGCGCCCGGCCAAGCGCACCTCGACGTCTTCCGCTACGATGATAAGATCGTCCGCCACTTCACCCTGGCGACTATCCTCTGGGGGTTCGTCGGGATGCTCGTGGGCGTGATCATCGCGCTGCAACTGCCCTTCCCCGAAGCCAACCTCGGCGAGTACCTCAGCTTCGGCCGCCTGCGCCCGCTTCACACCAACGCGGTGATCTTCGCGTTCGCGGGCAACGCCATCTTCGCGGCCATCTACTACTCCACGCAGCGGCTCTGCAAGGCCCGAATGTTCTCGGACTGGATGAGCCGCTTTCACTTCTGGGGCTGGCAGGGCATCATCGTGGCGGCGGCCATCACGCTCCCGCTCGGCATCACGACATCGAAAGAGTACGCCGAACTGGAATGGCCCATCGACATCGCCATCACGGTGGTGTGGGTCGTGTTCGCGGTCAACTTCTTCGGGACGCTGTGGCGGCGCCGCGAGAAGCACATGTACGTGGCACTCTGGTTCTACATCGCCACGATCGTGACGGTGGCCGTGCTGCATCTGGGTAACTCGATGGCGATCCCGTCGAGCTTCTGGAACAGCTACCCGATCTACCGGGGTGTGCAGGATGCGCTCGTCCAGTGGTGGTACGGCCACAACGCCGTGGCCTTCTTCCTGACGACGCCGTTCCTCGGGCTGATGTACTACTTCCTCCCGAAGGCGGCCGAGCGGCCGGTGTTCAGCTACCGGCTCTCCATCGTTCACTTCTGGAGCCTGGTGTTCATTTACATCTGGGCCGGGCCGCACCACCTCAACTACACCGCCGTACCTGAGTGGGCGGCGACCCTCGGGATGGTCTTCTCGGTGATGCTCTGGATGCCCTCGTGGGGCGGCATGATCAACGGCCTGTTCACGCTCCGCGGCGCGTGGCACAAGCTCCGCGACTCGGCCGTGCTCAAGATGTTCGTCATCGGCATCACGTTCTACGGCATGAGCACCTTCGAGGGGCCGATGCTCTCGGTCAAGTCGGTCAACGCGCTGAGCCATTACACGGACTGGAACATCGCGCACGTCCACTCGGGCGCGCTCGGCTGGAACGGGTTCATGACCTTCGGGATGATCTACTGGCTCGTCCCGCGCCTGTGGAAGCGCGAACTCTGGAGCCAGCGCCTCGCCAACGCCCACTTCTGGACGGGCACCATCGGCATCCTGCTCTACGTCCTCGCGATGTACACCTCGGGCATCACGCAGGGCCTCATGTGGCGCGCCTTCGACGACGCCGGTCGCCTGCTCTACCCCGACTTCATGGAGACCGTCATCCAGATCAAGCCGATGTACTGGGTCCGCCTGATCGGAGGGACGCTCTACCTCGGCGGCGTGGTGATGCTGATGGTCAACGTGTGGCAGACGATCCGCCGTGCGCCCAAGGATCTGCCCGATCCGGCCGTCGCCGTGCCCGCCATCAGCGGCACCCCCGCGAAAGACCTCGTCACCTCCTGACGCCCAGCCCCGATCTCCATGTTCAACCGATTCATCAAAGCCAACGGGCGGCACCGGCGCATCGAAGGCTGGCCCCTCGTCTTTACCGTCCTGACCGTGCTGGCGATCCTCGTCGGCACCGTCGTCGAGTTCGCCCCGCTGTTCCTCGTGGACCAGGGCATGGCGCCGAACCCTGGCGTGGAGCCATGGACGCCGCTCGAGGTGGCCGGGCGCGAACTCTACATCCGCGAGGGCTGCAACAACTGCCACAGCCAGATGATCAGGCCGTTCCGGCAGGAACTCGAACGCTACGGCCCATTCACGACGCCTGCAGAGACGGCCTACGAGACGCCCTTCCTTTGGGGTTCGAAGCGCACCGGTCCCGACCTCGCGCGCGTCGGCGGGAAGTACCCGCACCTGTGGCACGTCCGTCACATGGAGAACCCGCGCTCGACGAGTCCCAACTCCATCATGCCGCCCTACCCGTGGCTGTTGACGCGCACGATGGACCTCGACGGGCTTAGCGGCCAGATGCGTGCCCTGCGCACCGTCGGGTTGCCCTACACGGATGAGCAGGTCGACAACGCGGCCGCGCTGGCGCGCGCGCAGGCGGAAACCATCGCGGCCGAGATTGTCGAGCAGGGCGGCCCGGATCGCCTCGCTGACCGGGAGATCACCGCGCTCGTCGCTTTCCTCCAGCGCCTCGGTACCATGGGAGCCGCTTCCACAGCGGAAGTCGCGACTGCATCCAATTCGGGAGGCCCAACGCCATGATGAAAGAAGCCGTCCGCGCCCTCGAAACGGGCGCCTTCGCCGAGGTCGGCCTGATCGCCTTTATCGTCGCCTTCGTGCTGATGGTGCTCTACGCCTTCACGCTCTCGAAAGAGAAGCGAGACGAGGCCAAGCACCTGCCCCTCGACGACGCCCCGGAAGTCTACCCTGACCACGCCCAGAACGGCGCGGCCCAACATGGTACCCCCGCATGAGTGAGCACGACCACATTCCCGACCCCGACTCGCCGCTCCGCGACGAGGCCAAACCGACGCTCCCCGAACCGGTCGTCGGCGAGGCGCACGACCTGCTTATTCAGGGGCACAAGTACGACGGCATCCGCGAGTACGACAACCCGATGCCGGGCTGGTGGACCTGGATCTTCATCGCCTGTGTGGCCTTCGCCCCAGTCTATGTCCTCGGCGTCCACGTCTTCGACTTCATCGACGACTACGGCGAGGACCTCGCCGAAGCGCAGGCCGATCTCCAGCAGATCCGCGAGGTCTACGCCTCGACCGGCCCGTCCTTCAAGACCGACGCGGGCGCACTCGCCGAGTACACCGCCGATCCGCTCATGGCGGCGGCGGGCGAGGCCAACTTCCAGGCCGTCTGCGCCGCCTGCCACGGCAACCTAGGGCAGGGCCTCATCGGTCCCAACTTGGCTGACGACTACTGGCTTTACGGCGCCGCGCCGGAGGACATCTACCAAGCCATCAATGAGGGTTTCCCAGCGCAAGGCATGCCCCCGTGGCAGGATGCCTTCTCCGATGAAGAGCGCGCCCAGATGATGGCCTATGTCGTTTCGCTGCACGGTACCGATCCACCAGGCGCCAAGGAGCCGCAGGGCGAACTCGTTGTCCAATAAGGGCGAAGGCTCAGGCCCGCAACACGACAACGGATGCGTGTGCTGCTCAACCAGCTACGCAGTCGGCTCCGCTGGGGTCGGATGAGCGAAGAGGACCAGCAGACCTACGCCATCATTGCGCGCGAGTTGGCTGCCGAGGATCCCGAACCCGGTCTGTGGGCCGAAGCGCTGAGGGAGGCCAAGGGCGACGTGAAGCACGCGGAAGCGCTCTACATCCGTCGGCGTGCCGTGCAGGTGCGCGCAGCGATGGAACGGTTCAAGGACGACGTGCTTCGCTCGGACGTGGATCGGCTCGCGCAGGTGCCACCCCCCATCGATGCCGGGCGGTGGTCGCCGGCCTACCAGCGGGTGCTGGAAGCGACCATGCGGGGAACCCTCCGGTTTGGTCTCGTCTACTACCTCGTAGTGGCGCTGCTCACCCTTTCTCTGGTGTGGCTGCTGGCGCGCTGCTGAATCCATCGCGGGGATGTCAAGCGCTGTAGGGGGATGCCCTACACGGCCGAGTAGGGAAGGCCTACGAGGACGCACGCTGATGGGCTGTCGCCGCGGCGGCGGTTCGTTCCCGTTCTTAGAGGCTGATCTTGACTCCATCCACCTGAATGACCGCCTTCGTCCCCGCCTCTGAGGTCGCCGTGCTCGAATCGCCCGAGGAGGTGCTTTCCACACTCCGAAGCGACGGCAAGCGCAAGTGGCTCTACCCGACGCCCAGCAAAGGCCGGTTCTGGCGGCGGCGTCAGGTCCTCGGCTGGGCCCTGATCACGCTCTTCGTGGCGCTACCCATCGTCCACATCGGCGGCAAGCCCGCCGTGTTCCTCGATGTGGTGCACCGCGAGTTCACTTTCTTCGGCTTCACCTTCTACCCGACGGACACGTTCCTGCTGCTCCTGTTCGGCATCGCGGCGCTGCTGTCCATCGCGCTGCTGACGGCACTGCTCGGACGGGTCTGGTGCGGGTGGGGGTGCCCGCAGACGGTCTACCTGGAATTCCTCTACCGGCCCATCGAGCGGTGGATCGAGGGCAAAGAGCACGTCCGCAAGCGCCGCGACGAAGGGCCGTGGACGATGGACAAGGCCTGGCGCAAGAGCCTGAAGTGGACGGTCTACGTCCTGATCTCGGTCGCGCTGGCCCACATCTTCGTGTCGTACTTCGTCGGATGGGAGTCGCTGCTGGGCTGGATGCGCGGCTCGCCCTTCGACCACTGGGGCTTCTTCGTGTTGATGGCGGGCACCTCGGCGCTTGTCCTCTACGACTTCGCCTTCTTCCGCGAGCAGATGTGCACGATCACCTGCCCGTACGCTCGCTTCCAG
>JABDIZ010000344.1 GCA_013003465.1 Rhodothermaceae bacterium | reverse complement strand
GCCCACCCCGGGGCTGCGCTCGTCGTGGCAGGGATGGAAGCACCGCCCAACATGGGGCCAGACTACACGGCGCAATTCCGCGCCGTCTTCCCCGCCATCGCCGAGTCCTTCGGCGCGATCCGCGTGCCCTTCTTGCTGGAGAACGTCGGCGGCGTGGCACGTCTCAACCAGGCTGACGGTATCCATCCCACCGCCGAGGGGCAGCGCGTCATGGCCGGGACCGTGTGGGAGACGCTCGCGCCGATCCTTCGGCGCCAGGCCTCTTAGGTGCTCGGCTCGGTCTTGCTCTGCCCGATGCGGCTTTCGGTGCCGTTGAGCAGCCGCTTCACGTTCGAGCGGTGCGTGTAGAGGATGAACACCGGCACGATAACCGCGAACGCAAAAAATGGCCCGGGCACGCCAAAGCCCAGCGCCCGCTCGATCAGCAGCGTGAACGGAATGGACGACGTGGCCAGGATGGAGCCGAGGGAGACGTAGCGCGTCAGCGCCACCACGGTCGCGAAGATGGCGATGGCAATGAGAATGGCAACCGGAATCAGGCCAAGCAGCATGCCCGTCCCGGTCGCGACGCCCTTGCCGCCCCGCCAGCTTCCGTAGAAGTAGCGCCCGATGATGGTGAAGACGTGGCCGGTCATGGCGGCCGCGCCAGCGATCACCATGACCCACAGGTCCGCGTTCGGATCAGAGCCGAGCCAGGCCGGGATGCCATCTCCCAGGCGGATCATGCTCAGCCCGCGCGTGGCGAGGAAGCCTTTCAGGATATCCATCGCGAAGACGAGGGCGCCATAGCCCGTGCCGAGCACCCGGAGCGCATTGGTGGCGCCTGCGTTGCCGCTCCCGTGCTGTTCCAGGTAGACGCCCTGCACGCGCCCGACGATGAAGGCCGAGGGGACAGAGCCCAGCAGATAGCTGGCGAGGATGATGACGAGCAGCGTGAGCATAGCAGCAGGGAATCGGGCGAAAAGATACGGAGGGCGTCTTCGTGAAGGGCTCATGGGCGATCGGGCAATAACTCATTAAGCAGAGAGGCTTTAAGCGGGAAAGAGAAACTCTTTAGAGGCCGCATCGTGGACCGGCGCCGTTACCATCGGCCCTCCTCGGTGGGTGGTAACGACGGCGGCCCTATCTTTTCGGGAGTCCGCCGTGTGCGCTGTCGAACCCACCCGCTTACCTCGTGAACCGACTGCTCTACATTGTGCTGGGCCTTGGCCTGATGACCCTGGCCCTGCCCCCGGCGCAGGCCCAGCAAACCAATGCGCCCCAACAGGAACGCGCTGAGCGCATTGCGCCCGGCGGCGAGCGTGCAGCCCGTGCCCTGCGCGATGGCATAGCGAGTCGGTACGCCCGCTCACTCCATGGTCGCCGTACGGCCAACGGCGAGCGCTACAACCACGACGCGCTCACCGCCGCTCACCGCTCGTTGCCTTTCGGCACGTACGTCCGCGTGCACAACGACCGCAATGGTCGCGCGGTCGTCGTGCGCATCAACGACCGGGGTCCCTTCATCCGTGGCCGTACGCTCGATCTTTCTGGAGCCGCTGCGCGTCGGCTTGGCTTTGGTGGTGTGATCCGCGTGGACTTCGAGATCATCGATCCGGCGACATTGCCCAGTCGGCAGGCGCCGCCACCCCGTAAGGAGCGGCACGTCTGAGTTCGTCTGACCGAACAGAAAAGCGG
>JABDIZ010000332.1 GCA_013003465.1 Rhodothermaceae bacterium | reverse complement strand
GCTCCACCGCGATGTGTGGGGCCACCGCTTCGACCGCGGCACCAACCTCATCGACGTGTATGTGGGCTACGTGCGGCGGAAGCTGGCAGCGGCAGGCTGCGCGGCGCGGATCGAAACCGTACGCGGGGTGGGTTACCGGTACGTCCCTGCGGACGAGGCAGCGGAGGACCGGAACGATGGCTGAATACACACCAACGGGCGATGGCTCACGCCGAGGCCCTCCCTCCTTCCGGCGGCGGCTCACGCTCACGCTGGGCAGCACGCTGGCCCTCGCACTGGGCGCATTTGGTGGCCTCGTGCTGCTTGGCGCGTGGGCGTTCATGACCTACAGCGCGCGCCAGCACCTCGCCTCCGAGGTCACCAACATCGCCACCCAGGTCGTCCACGGCGGCCAGCTCGACCTCGACGCCCCACCGTGGGACGAGCCACACCACCGCTTCACCGAGCCCCACATCGACCCGCACTTCGTGCAGGTGTTCGATGCCGACGGACGCCCTCTCCGGTCGTCTGCGAACGTTGCCCGCCTCGGTGACGACTTCCCCGCCCGCCTCCTTCCTGTCACGGGCACGACCGCCAGCCTTGAACCCCTGCGAACGTTCGAGGCCAGCAGCATCCGGTTCTATCACCTCACGACGCCGCTCACAACGGGGCGCGGGCGCCTGCTCGGCTACCTCCAGGTCTCGCGGTACGCACCCCCGATTTCAGCGATGCTCAGGCGACTCGGGCTCGGGCTCGCTGTGGGATACGTCGTCGCACTCGCCGGGCTCATCGCGCTGCTGTGGGCCGTCGGCGGGCGCGTCGTCCGCCCGCTCGAAGCAATGACGGCGAGCGCCCGCGCCCTCTCGCCGGAGCGGTTGAGTCAGCGCGTACCCGTTCCCCCCGACGCCGACCGCGAAACGACCGAACTCGGGCGGGCGCTCAACGACGCCCTTGCGCGGCTTGAAGATGCGTTCGTCGAGGTCCGTCGCTTCACAGCCGACGCGGCGCATGAGCTCCAGACGCCGTTGACGGTCCTGCTCGGCCACATCGAAGTGGCCCTCCGCCGCGAGCGCTCGCCGGAGGCCTACCGCGATACACTCGGCGTGCTTCGGGAGGAGGCCGAGGACATGGTCCGCACGGTGCGGGGGCTTCTCGCCCTCGCGCGCATGGAGGCGCCTCAACCCTCAGCGGAGCCCGTCCCCCTCGGCCAGATCGCACGGGAGGAGACCGAGGCCGTGCGCCCCCGGGCCGAGAAGAAAGGCCTGATGCTAACGGTGAACGCCGAGTCCGAGGCCTACGTGATGGGCCACCCGGCACTTCTCCGCGAGGCCGTCCGCAACCTCCTCGACAATGCCGTGAAGTACACCGATACCGGCGAGGTCCGCGTGCGCGTGGGCCGCCGTGACGGCCAGGTCGTGCTGGCGGTCGAAGACACGGGGAGCGGTATCGCCGAAGAGCACCTTCCCCACGTCACCCGTCGGTTCTGGCGGGCCGACGGCGTACAGCACCTACCCGGCAGTGGATTGGGGCTCTCGCTCGTCGAACAAGTCGCCGCGCATCACGGTGGACGATTTAGGATCGACTCGGAGTCTGACACCGGAACGCATGCCGAGATGATGCTGCCTACAGGATAGAATGAGCAGCCCCACTAGCCTGAGTCACGTGAGCGTCTCGAACACCCATCGCACACTGGCTATCCCTAGTGTTAGCCGACGATGCGGTATAGTGCGGCTTGACGCGTACCGACGCCCTGTGGGGCGGGTCGCGCGCTCAGGACCCCTACGGCGCGATCCGGTACTATGCGTTACAACCGTCGCCTTCTACACGAGAAGTCACCTGATTGCCCTTTCCAGGTTTGAGATATCGATGCCACGTTTGGCGCTGGCTTGGCGCACTGTCCAGCCCATTGCCGCAAATGCCTTCTATGTAAGCCGATAGCACTAGTCACCTTCGACCCTGCTAAGGTTGCGCCGGTTAGAGTCCGGTGTTCCGCTCCACGCAAACGCCCCTTTCAGCGCGAGAGGGGGCGTTTTGTGCATCGAAAGGGATGGACCGCTTTCGGAAGCCGAACATGAGGGCGAGGGCAATGAGTCCAAGCACGCCCGTCGCTATGGCCGCGCCGAGGGCCGCCTGCTCATGCGCCTCGAGGACAGCGTCCGAGACACCGCCCTGCTCCTCCACGATATCCTCGGCGTTCTCGCCGGACAGATACACGAGGAGCGCGAGCACACCCGCCAAGACGAGAAGCGCGCGAGCGGCCTGCCCCACATCCTCCTTGTTGCCGACGAGAGCCCAGACCAATCCCAGCGCCGCGAACGCGATGCCAAACAGGGGGCATGGTTGAGAACGAGATGAACGTGAGCAGCACTCATCGTCTTATGGGTTGGGTCGTCTGGACCGTCAGGCTTTCTCGCCTCCGGTTTCTGCCGCGGCGTCGGGCAGGAGCGTTTTCCCGAAGGCCTTGAGCAACAGGACAGGGCACGACACGGAATCGACGACGGCCCGAGCCACGCTTCCCATCAGCACACGCCTGAGCCCGGTATGGCCGTGCGTCGCCATCACGATGAGATCCGTGTCGTGGTCCTCGGCGAAGGTCAGAATGTGCCTGGTGGACGATCCGCGCTCGGCCTGCACGGTCACCTCCACATCCCTGTACCGTTCGACGAGATGGGCCAGGGCTCGCTCGGCAGGATCGGTCACCGGCTCATCGGTGTAGAGGTGCAGATCGCCCTCCTCGTCGAAGGAGGGCACAGCCCTGACCTCGACCACATAGAGCACGTCGAGGCGAGCCTTGTGGAGTTGCGCGAGGGCGACCGCGTGGGCGAGCGCACGGTCGGCGTGCTCGGAGAAGTCGTAGGGGGCGAGGATCGAACGGATGCGCAGCATGATAGAGTGCGAAAGCGAGGGACCGGGGAGGAGCGATCAGCAAGAATACGCTCCTCCCCGGCGAAGCCGCTGCGCGGGGCGCAGAAGAAGCGCCGCGCTAGTTGTTCATCGTGCTGGCGAGTTGGCGCGTGGCGCCGACTTCGATATGCCGGGGCTGGCTCTCGGCCGTCTTCGGCATGGCGACGGTCAGCACTCCGTCTTCGACGTTGGCCTCGATGTGGTCGCGGTCGGCGTTGCGCGGGAGCGAGAGGGCACGGAAGAACGAGCCGTAGCTCCGCTCGACCCGGTGGAAGTTCTCGCGGGCTTCGCTGGCGCGATGCGAGCGCTCACCACGCACGACGAGTTGGTCGTCCTGGATGGTGACTTCCACGTCTTCGGGCTTGAGCCCGGGCAGATCCATCCGCATCACGAACGCGTCGTCCGTCTCCGAGAGATCGAACCGAGGCATCCACACCGAGGGTGTATCCTCAGATGAGTCAGGCGTGAAGGTGTCAAAGAGCCGGTCGAGCTCCTGGCGGAGGCCGCGAAACGGCTCATAGCGAATGAGGGTGTTCATGGCGGTAGGGGGTTGGGGAAGAAGGATGTGAACCTCACCAGGCCGGTGCAGGGGTGCCTCCATCGACCCGGCCCTTCAAGGTGGATCCATCGACGCCGAGAGGCAGACAGGTTCGTCCGCGTCGCGTCGTGAGGGTTCGCTGTAGCGTGGCCTAAGGGATGCGCGTATGCTGCCCGAGGCCCCCGCGGCGGGAACGCTACGTGCTGCGCTTGCCGAGCCACCCAACGCACCGAGGAGCGCACGGTCGCGGCCGTAGAGATCGTCGCGAAACTGAACAGTGCCGTCGTCCTCTACCCAGGTCGTCCAGTAGGCCACATGGAGAGGAACGGGCTCCGGCAGGGCCACCCAGTGCTCATCGCCTTGATCGACGACGGCG
>JABDIZ010000326.1 GCA_013003465.1 Rhodothermaceae bacterium | reverse complement strand
GAGTAGGGTCGTGCGAATCATGGCGGTTACCGGTCGAGGTCGAGTTGAAACGTGCCGCTCACGGGCTGTGGACCTTCGCGCTGCTCACAGGTGAGCGAGCCGCGATACGAGCCGACCAGCCACTCGGCCGTCGCGGGGTGTATGTCCACGCGGACGGGTGTTCCGTCGGCGGGCGAGCAGCGCTCGCCGCGCCCGAAGGCGAGGACAGCCACTCCGGCCTCATGCGTGCCGGTCTGTGTACTCGGGACGACTAGCACGAGGTTGGTCGCGTGATCGTTGACGAGGTGGATCGCTGTCCAGTCGTCCTCCTCGGAGACGTAGCCGAGTGTGCCGTCGCTGTGCTGCCTCGCGAAGTCGAGGGTCCATCCCAGCTCGGCGCGCGTACCGTCCGCATTGACGGGGGTGCCGTCGGCGTCGGTCAGAATCACCGCGTCGCCACGCTGCCGGGCGGCTTCGATGCACGCCTCGTCGGTGATGACGCAGACGATGGCCTCGGCGGCAGCATCGAGGATGCTGGTGACGGCCTGGTCGGCACGGTGCTGCGTCTCGCGCTCAGCGGCGCGTTCGGCGCCTCGTTCAGCCGCGCGCTGGACGCTGCTGCCGAGGTCCGTGGAGCATCCGGCGGTGAGGCCAAGGAGCAGGGCAGGCAGGAGGAAGCGGACATGCGTAGGCACGGCGCCATCGGTTGAGCGAGAGGGTCTTCACTCTCCCTCACCGGAATGGGCCATGGGAGAGGACACGCTCGGTGCATTTCCACGCAGGCGGGCCGTATCAGGCGTCCTTGACGAGTTGGGCGCGTACCTCCCGTATTGATAAAGCGATACCGTTTGCCGTTCTTGCGATGACCGCCCCCGTTCTGCCGCCCGCCGCGTCCACCGACGACCCCATGCCCGCTTCTGCTTCCAGCGATGTGCAGCAACTCCTTGGCGCCCTTCAGCGCGGAGAGACCACGGATGACGATTCCGGCGAGGTGCTCTTCCGCCACGTCTACGCGGAACTGCGTGCCCTGGCGAAGCAGCACCGGCGGCGCTGGCGGGGCAATCCCACTCTCAACACCACGGCGCTCGTGCACGAGGCCTACCTCAAACTGAAGCCCGATCGGGGCCTCGATGTCGCGGATCGGGCGCACTTCAACTACGTGATGGTGCGAGCAATGCGGCAGGTCCTCGTGGATCAAGCGCGGCGGGACAACGCACAGAAGCG
>JABDIZ010000323.1 GCA_013003465.1 Rhodothermaceae bacterium | reverse complement strand
CGTGTGGACGACGCGCCGCGCCTCAGTTCCAGGACGGATCGTCCGCGCCTGATGTGGGCGGGAACGGCCGTCTTGTGTCGGAGCCGCTGGCCTCACGTGTGGCCTGGGCCCAGATCTCGTCGTTGGGCGTGCGGAAGACCGTATTGGCGTTCGCCTCGATCGTGAGCCACGAACCTGTCGAGAGTTCACTCTCGAGCTGACCGCCACCCCACCCGGAGTAGCCGGCGTAGAAGCGCACGAGCTTGCGGTCCGCGGAGACGATCTCCTCGATCTTGTCGGCGCTCATCGTGCAGTAGATGCCGTCCACGATGGCCATTTCGGACAGGGCCGGTTCGGTGTGGAGCGCGACGAGTGGGCCGGTTACCGGGCCGCCCACGTGGACCTCTTGGCGGCAGTCGCACTCGTTGCCGCGGACCTCCTCCCAGACGTCCGCGATCGAGCGCCCGGTGGGTCGGTTGAGGATCACGCCGAAGGCGCCCTCGCCGTCGTGCTGGATCATGAGCACCACCGACCGCGAGAAGTTCGGGTCGGAGAGATACGCGGGTGCGATCAGCAAGTGGCCCTTGAGTGAGTCCAGACGCGCACGATACCACCCGGAGCGGCCCGATCTCTCCGGCGCTCCCGTCCCAGTCGGCCCCGCGCGGATAGGATCACGCCTCGTCCTGGAGGGCTCGATCGTGGCTGGTGGCGGTTCGACACGTGTGGTGGTGCTGGCGCTGGTGGCCAACGCGGGCATTGCCGTGGCCAAGTTCATCGGCGCCGTGGTGACGGGTTCGGGCTCGATGATGGCGGAGTCCGTCCACAGCGTGGCGGACTCGGGCAACCAGGCGTTGCTTTTGCTCGGCGGCGCCCGGGCCAAGAAGCCCGAAGACGCCAGCCACCCCCTCGGCTACGGCCGCGAGTCGTACTTCTGGGCTCTGCTCGTCTCCGTGATTCTGTTCGTTCTCGGCGGGGCCTTCTCGCTCTACGAGGGCATCCACAAACTCCAGGGCGGCGAGCCGCTGACAGACGTGGGATGGGCGGTCGGCATCCTCCTGATCGGCTGCCTCCTCGAGG
>JABDIZ010000310.1 GCA_013003465.1 Rhodothermaceae bacterium | reverse complement strand
GAGTACCACGCTGCTCCGGCTGAGGATAGCGTAGACGCCATGCCGCTCGAAGACAACGTGGAGAGCTAAAACTGCTTCGTGTGCGGCAACGGCAAGTGTGGGCGTAAACTGTGCCCCGTACCCGCCGCCGCCGCCATGATGAAATGCTCGCCTGCGCGACCGCTCGCTTTCCTGCTTCTCGTCCTGCTGTTCCTGCCAGCCTCGGCCCAGGCGCAGCGCTCGCTCGCCGAAAAGATCGAGGACTTGCGGCACTCGGCAGCGGTCCGCACGGTGCTGCTGGAGGATGCCCAGACCGGCCCGTACAACCTCCGCGTGCGCACCGAGGACGGCGTGGTGATCCTCTCGGGGACCGTCCCCACCCTGGGCATCCGCAACCACGCGGCCACGTTGGCCGAGGCGGTTCCTGGCGTGCAGATCGTCCGCAACGAGATCAACCTTGACGGCCAAGCCGACGTGCCGGTCACGGTTACACAGCCGGTTGCCGCCCCGGAACCCGCCGAAGACGAGGAGCGAGCGAGCGAAGCCGTGGAAGCGCTGCCCAACCCCATCCCGGCGCAGTCGGCGCCGGTGGACGATAGCGAGGAGCCTGTTTATCACCGCGTCGAGCGGGGCGAGACCCTGTTTTCCCTCGCGCGCCGCTACGAGACGACGGTGGGCGAGATCCAGCGCCTCAATCGCCTGGGCTCATCCACGACCATAGAGATCGGACAACGGCTTCGCGTGAAATAGAATTCTTAGCCGTCCGGCCTATCCGCGCACGCGCCCATCGTCGGAACGGTGCAGTTGGCTCCGGCGCAGCAGCGGGTACGGGTTCAGCTTCTGCCCGCGGAAGAGTCGCCGGTTGCTGCGGTTGCCTGCCTCGATGACCTGAAAATGCAGGTGGGGTACGGTGTGCCGCGCATTGCCCGTGTTGCCGACGTAGCCGAGCGTGTCGCCCTGGAGGACCGTCACCCCCTCTTCGATACCGGGTGCATAGTCGCGCAGGTGCGCGTAGTAGAACGCATAACGCCCGTCGGGGCTGCGGAGGTAGAGCACCTTGCCGCCGAGGCGATTGGAGTGCTTGCGGACGATGCGACCATCGGAAATGGCCACGAGGGGTGTCCCACTCGGCGCCACGATGTCGATGGCGCGGTGCGTGCGGCCGCCCGAGCGGCGAGCTGTGAACGTATCCACCAGATCGTCGCGCGTGATCCCGGCAACGGGAATCATGAGGCGGTCCATCGAAAACGAGAGGGCGGTGCGGCGGATGGGCGCTAGCGAGACACCCGCCGCTTCGAGCGCAGCGGGCGAGACGCCACCAGACACGGGGACCGCAGGAATGGTGTCTCTCTGCGCGACGACCCGCACGGGGGCTGTCCACGGCTCCGGTTCCGCGCTCGGCGCGCTAGTCATGGCGAGGGCAACGACCAGAAGCGGCATGCCTGCAAGGGGAACGAGCACGCGGCGCAGCCACGTGGTAGCAAACGAAGTCAGCATAAAGGGGAAACGGTGTGGTGGGGAAGGGAGAGGCCGACGCCTCGACCCTACTTGCGGAACAGGTTCTTGACGAGGAAGCCCACGTTCTCCTTGCGCTCGCGGAGGCGGCGAGCGAAGTAGGGCACCCACTCGGTGCCATAGGGCACGTAGACCCGCATGTTGTAGCCCTCGGCCACGATGGCCCGCTGCGTCTCGGCGCGCAGCCCGTAGAGCATCTGGAACTCGAAGTCGTTGGCGTCGATGGCCGCCTCGGTGGTAAAGGCCTTCGTGGCGTTGATCAGCTCATCGTCGTGCGTGGCGATGCCGGGGTAGCGGCCGTGGAGCAGGAGCATCTGCATGTAGCGCCGGAAGTGCTCGCGGATGGCCTCCATATCCTGATGCGCGAGGTGAGCGGGCTCGCTGTACGCGCCCTTGCAAAGCCGCACGCGCGCCTGCAAGTCGCACATGCGCTTTACATCCTCTTCGGTCCGGTGGAGATACGCCTGCAAGACCACCCCAACGTGGTCGCGGTAATCGGGATAGACGTCCTCGAAGACGTCGAGCGTGGACTGGGTCAGATCCGAGCCTTCCATGTCGAGCCGCACGAAGGTGTGCGTTTCGCGGGCGACCTTCAGCAACCGCCGCAAGTTGGCCACGCAGAAGTCGTGGTCGATCACCTGCCCGATCATGGACAGCTTGATCGAGATGTTGGCGTCGCGCCCGCGACGGTTCCGGGCCAGGCGTTGCACGAGCCCGATGTACTGCTGCGTGAAAGCCTCGGCCCGCGCCCGGTTGGTCACATGTTCGCCGAGCAAGTCGAGGGTGACGTACAGGCCATCGCCCAGCAGTTCGTCCACGACGGGCAGGGCCGTATCGAGCGATTCGCCAGCAACGAACCGGCGCGCGAGGACAAAGGGAAGCTTCATGCAGACAAGAGCGAATGGGGTCTACAGAGGGCGACCCGCAAAACGCGCCAAGCTACGCTTGGCGGGCAAATCGAAGATCGAAGGCCCTTCGAAAAGCAAACCGAGCCTGAGCGAACAGCCTATCCCACGCCTGCGAGGCTGGAACAGTCTATGCTTCACCTAGAAGGACGGCTCCTTCGGCAATCCTAACGCTTGCTAGAGAGGTCGCGCGTTACCATTCGGGCCTTCAACGGCTCGAAATGGTACGCCCTCCGCCACCTTTGCCCCCTGTCATGCCCTTCTCATCCGGCTCTCCGCCGTCGGCCCTGCTCGATGCTGGCCAGGCCGCGCTCGATGATGCGGCACTGATTGATGCCGTCGCGCCTGAACAAGACAAAGGCGCAAGCCGGATCGCGCCACTCCGTCGCTTTCTAGATGCCTTCTTGCCGGAGGAGATGCGCCGCGCCCGCCTGGACGTGCGGCGGCGCGCACGGTTTGTGGTGGTCATCGCGTTCGTGGTGGGGCCGTTCTACAGCGTCCTCGTGCAGCAATTGCTTGCCAGTGGCCTGGTCGCTCAGGCAGCCGTCGGGGCGGCCTGCGGCCTCGTCACACTGGCCTGCCCGTTCCTGCTGCGACGGCTCAACAGCCACGTGGTGCCGGGCTCCATTGTCTGCGTGCTGCTCTCCTTCGTCATCTTTTTCCAGGCCTACAGCGACGCAGGGCTGGAAGACCCAATCCTCTATTGGAGCGCCCTCGTCCCGCTGGTTGCAGCCCTGTCGGTGGGGTCCCGCCTCTCGCTCGTTACTGCCGTGCTCAACCTGAGCGGCATCGGCCTGCTGTACGGATTGACGGTCCAGGGGCATACCTTCCCACACCTGACCGAGCCGGCGGGGCTCCAGGTCGCCGCGCTCGCAAGCGTCAGCACCGCGACCCTGTTCGCCCTGGCGTGGGGTTGGATCTATGAGCGGCACACGCTGCGCGAGCTACGGATGCTCAACGACCGACTCAGCGCACTCCGTTCGGCCCTGGTGGAGAGCGAAGAGCGCTACCGCTCCCTGTTCGACAACGTGCCGCTCGGAGTCTACCGGACCTCCTCCGACGGGCGCGTCCTGATGGTCAATCCGGCCCTCGTCAAGCTCCTCGGCTACCCCACCGCCGACGAGGTCAAGGCGCTCGATTCGGCCAGTATGGTCTACGCCAACCCGGAGCAGCGGCAGCGCTTCCGCGATCAGATTGAGCGCGACGGGGAGGTGCAGCAATTCGCCTCCACCTGGAAGCGCCGCGATGGCCGCCGCCTGCACGTCCGCGAGAACGCGCGCGCCGTCTTCGATGAGGAGGGCAACGCGCTCTACTTTGAGGGGGTCGTGGAAGACGTGACCAATCAGCGCCGGGTGCAGCAGGCGCTGCGGAAGAGCGAGGAGCGCTTCCGGTCGCTCGTCCAGAACGCCTCCGACCTGACGGCCGTGCTTGATGCGCGCGGCACGATGACGTACCTCAGCCCCTCCGTGGAGCGCATCCTCGGTTATACGGCGGAGGATCTGCTGGGCCGTCCGCCCTTCGACCTCGTCCACCCGGACGACCGCCGCCGCACCCGCCTGCTCTTCCGGCGCGCGGCCATGCGTCGCGGCGACATCGGCGCGCTCGAATGCCGCATCCTGCACGCCGATGGACACTACATCTACATCGATTCCGTGGGCACCAACCTACTCCACGATGCCAATATCGGCGGTCTCGTCATCAACGCACGCGACGTGACCGAGCGCAAACGCGCCGAGACCGTGCTGGTGCAGGCCAAGGAACAGGCGGAGGAAGTGGCGCGCCTCAAGAGTGCCTTCCTGGCCAACATGAGCCACGAAATCCGCACCCCGCTCACCGGCATTCTCGGCTTCGCCGGGATCCTGGCCGAAGAAGTAGAAGACGAGCAGCAGCAGGAATTCGTCGGCTTGATCGAGAAGAGCGGGCGACGCCTCATGGACACGCTGAACTCGGTCCTCGACCTGGCTCGCCTCGAGGCAGGACGCATGGACCTGATGGCCGATCCGCAAGCGCTCAGTCTCGCCGCCGACGACGTGGTGCGTCTGCTTCAACCCCTGGCCCAGGAGCGTGGCCTGCGCCTGACCACCCGCGTCCTCGCGCCGAGCGTTATGGCGCGTGTCGATAGCGGCGCCCTCGACCGCATCCTCACCAACCTCGTGGGCAATGCGATCAAGTTCACCGATGAAGGCAGTATCACAGTCGAGGTAGACGCCGATGAGACGAACGCCTTCCTGCGCGTGGTGGATACCGGTGTCGGCGTGGACCCAGCCTTCCTGCCGCGCCTCTTCAACGAGTTCGAGCAGGAGTCCACGGGCATCGGGCGCAGCCACGAAGGCTCGGGCCTCGGCCTGACCATCACCCGGCAGCTCGTCGAGCGCATGAATGGCACCATCACGGTGGAGAGCACCAAAGGCGAGGGCGCGGTCTTCACGGTTCAGTTTCCTCGGGCGGATGCCCTGCCGCTCGCATTGCCTGAGGCTCCAGCGGCCGAGCCGGAGCCAGAGCCCGCGCACACCCTCCTCGTGGTGGATGACAACCACGACACGCGCCTACTGATGAGACGCATGCTGCGCCGGCAATACCACGTGGAGACGGCGAGCACCGCCCAAGAAGCGCTCGAATCCGCCACGGGCACCCCCTTCGACGCCATTCTCCTGGACATCAACCTGGGCGCGAAGACCTCGGGGGAAGATGTGATGCGCCGCCTCCGCGAGCTGCCGGCCTACGCGACTACTCCGATTCTGGCCTTCACCGCCTACGCTCTCCCCGGCGACCGCGAGCGGTTCCTCAGCGCCGGGTTCGATGGCTACCTCGCCAAGCCGTTTACCAGACGGCAGCTCCTCGATACACTGGGCGGAATGCTTGACGATGCGCCCGCCGCGTCCGAGACGGAAGCGACCTCGTTCCATATTCTGATTTCGGGTCCTGCTGCCTCGAAGACGCCTCCGCCGATGCCTTCGGGCGACGGCGCGGCCGAGCACACCACCCCTCCCGAACCCGTCGGCTAGGCACGCCCTGTGACCCCTCCGCCTTCTCCCTCGGGTAGCCTAGACGCTCGAACCGCCCGCAGCCTGGGCATAGGCTGGATGGCCGTGGGCCTCGCCCTCACGGCGGCCGGGTGGACCTCCGACTCTAGCGCGTGGACCTGGATTCTCCTGCTGTCCGGCTTTGCTATCGTGGCCTGGGGCGTACGCCGCATGACCCAGGCCGAGCAAACAAAGGGCGCTGCCTTGCCGAACCCGGTGCAAGGTGCGGCGTCTGAGCGCGCAGATTCGTCCCGCCGTGCTGCTGATGCCTGAACCTGCCAACCTCGCCGACCTGCGCCAGACCTATGCCCGCGCTTCATTCTCCGAAGCCGAAGCCCATCCCGATCCGTTCGAGCAATTCCAGGCATGGTTCGATGAGGCCCTTACCGCAGAAGTGCCCGAACCCACAGCCATGACGCTCGCCACCGCGACAGCCGATGGACGCCCTTCGGCACGGACCGTCCTGCTCAAGGGCGTGGATGCGCGCGGCTTTGTCTTCTACACGAACCTAGAGAGCCACAAAGCACGCGAGGTACGCGCCAATCCGTACGCGGCGCTCGTCTTCTGGTGGCCGCCGCTGGAGCGGCAGGTGCGCATCGAAGGCCGCGTAGAGCGGGTTGCCGACGACGAGGCCGATGCCTACTACGCAAGTCGACCGCGCGACAGCCGTCTGGGCGCGTGGGCCTCGCCCCAGAGTCACCCGCTAGAGGACCGCGCGCAGTTGGAGGCACGCCTCACTGAGGTCGGGCAGCGCTTTGCGGATACCGAGGTCATTCCGCGCCCGCCGTTCTGGGGCGGGTTCTGCATCGTGCCGGACCGGTTCGAGTTCTGGCAGGGACGACCGAGCCGCCTCCACGACCGCCTCGCGTACGAACGCGATGGCGCCGACGCCTGGACCATCACCCGCCTCGCTCCCTGACCGCCGCCGAGCGTCACGCGCTGGCCTTCGCCTCCTTCGCGCGGCGGTGGGCGCGGGCCTTCTGGATGTACGGCGCCGCCTCGGGCGTAGTGCATCCCGTCGCGCCGTGGTCCACCTCGACCGTCCCAATGCGCTCGGCCGCAGCGACGGCCTTCGGTTCCAGCCCATCGCTCCGCGTGCCGATGGCGATGACCGCCTGGTTCATGGCATGCCGCACCCGGTTCTGTGCGTCGTGGATCGACCGCTCGATCCGCATCAGAAACGGAACAAAGTAGCTGTCGGGCAAATCCGTGTCGTTGAGGGCGAGGCCGGCGAGCAGGTTCCATCCGGTTTGGCCCACAAACTCGCGGGCGTCATCGATCCAGCGAAGCATCGCGGTGCGTGCGTGTTCGGTGCGCCCGACGTAGGCAGAGTAACTGTCGGCGAGGATGTAATTGTCGAGGTCAGCAGCCCACGCGTTCAGGAGCGACTCACCGGCCTGCGCCGGATCAGCGATCATCGTGGCAAACACACGCGCGTCGTGGTTGCCCGTCGCCCAGAGCCGGAGCGCCAGGTCATGATCGGTCTGGATCTCCTTCTTGAGCGCCTTCAGGTTGGCGAAGGAGACGCCGAAGAGCGGCACTTTCACACCGTGGCGCGGGTAGACGGTGCGGTTTTGCTCGGTGCCGAGGGCTTCGAGTTGGGCGAGGGTTGCGTCGAGGGTCATAGCGGTGCGGGCTTCGCGTTCGAGACGGTCTTGTTCGGCGTAGTAGGCCTGTTTCTCTTCCTCCAGTCGCTCGATGGGGACATGGCGTCCGTCGGGGAGCTTGCCCCAATAGCGGGCGCCGCCCTGGCTCGCAGGATCGAACTGTGCGTGGTCGTGCGCCCGCTGATAGGCAGGCGTGACGTGCAGTTGCTGGCGAGCACGTTCGCGGGCGTCCATGAACGAATCGATTCGAGTGAATCGGGAGCAGAATAGGGGTACGCGGTGCCACCCGACTGTCACGGCTCAGTCGACGGAGCAGGCGCGCCGGGCGGCTACCGGACGCGGCGGGCGAGGCGCGCCGCGCGGGCCTCAGGGGCCTCCTCCTCATCGCGCCCTTCGTCAGGCAACGTCAGACGAGGCGCTGCCTGGGGTGGAGGCGTCTCCATTGCCTCCCAGTCGCGGCTGGTAACGATGGCTTCGAGGTGTTCGATGCGTCGCTGGAGTCGTTCAGCACTTTGTTGCTCTGTAGCGCTCGGCACGGCGCGTTCGTCCAGTTCCTCATCAAGGAGGATGCGGAGGCGTTCGAGGGAGGTCGCCTCGGTGTCTTGGCCCGTCAGTTCACGGGCGCGGCGGTCCTCCCACGCCCGGCCCATACCGGGCAAGCCAAAGACGCTCGTGGCGTGGGCCACCAACCCGATGCCCCATCCCATCAGAGGGAAGATGAACCAGATATCACGCGGTGAGGTGAGCAGATTCAGCGCCATCAGCATCATGTTGACGACGAGGTAGATCGCCAGATGCCCGTAGAACTCTTTCTCGGTTTCGATGCGTTCGCGGGCCTCTTCTTCCGTAAGCGGCATACGATCAGGATTCGGGTGCGTCCGAAAACCTACGCCCAAACGCCTATTCGGGTTCGACCTGGTAGTCGTCGCCCACCACCACGCACAGCGCGTCGGGCACGGCGGTGAACGTCACGGGCGTCTTCACCTTGGGTTCCCCATCAATCACGAACGACATGGCGGGGTCGGATTCGACCTGCACGCGGCGGGCGCGTCGGCTCTCGATGAGGCCGCTCGCGAGCACATCGCCATGCACGACCGCGCGCGCAGCAAGCCCGGCAACTTCCGACAAGGAGCCTGCACGGGCCATCACCACATCGAGCAGCCCGTCTTCGGGGTTGGCCTGGGGGGCATTCGGCTGCCCACCTCCTGCCGTCCGACCG
>JABDIZ010000302.1 GCA_013003465.1 Rhodothermaceae bacterium | reverse complement strand
GGGGTACGTGGACTGGCTGCACGCGGCCGTGTTGGCGGGGCCTGCGCTGTTCACCGCGCGGCTCGGCGTGCAGACGGCGCACCGGATCGACGTGCGCTGGGTACGCTACAGCTTCGCGGCCTTCGCGGCAGCGGTGGCCGTGCGGCTGCTCTGGAACGTCCTTGCGGTCTAAACGACGACGCCCCGGCACTCCGCGAGCACCGGGGCGTCAAACGCAACGGGTGAGCGGCTCAGCCCATGTCGTCATCCATGCTGACGACGAACGTGACCTTGCAGTGCGTGCGGAAGAGATGGCTCCCGTCGTCGCGCACTTCGATCTCGAACGATTCGACCCAGACGTGCTTGACGTTGTTGACGGTCTTGCTGACTTCGCGGACCGCATTCTGCGCGGCGTCGGCGAAACTGGTCATGGACTGCGAGGAGACCTCGATGGTCTTGGCGATGGACATGATGAGGAGGGGATCGGATGAACGGAACAGAACAGGGGGACGGGACCGCTGATTTCGCAGCGGGCTTGCATGGTACGAAATATCAGGAAGATGATCCGCAGTCCAAGCGGACGGGGTTGTACGCCCGCGTGTTTGCCTGGATGATGGCCCGCAGCGATGGTACCGACCGCCGCGTCTACGGCGCCTACAAGCAGCGCCTCTTCGCCGAATTGAAACCGGGCGAGACAGTGTTGGAGATCGGCGCCGGCGCCGGGCCGAACGCCGCCTACTTCCCGGAGGGGATTCGCTGGATGGCCGTCGAGCCGAACACGCACTTCGCGCCGTACCTCCGCGCCCAGGCCGCCGAGCACGGTCTCACCCTCACCATCCTGCCCGGGCGTGCGGAGCACCTGCCCGTCCCCGATGCGAGCGTGGATGCCGCGCTCTCCACGCTCGTCCTGTGCTCGGTTGAGGACCAAGCGGGGGCGTTTGCCGAAATCCTGCGCGTCCTCAAGCCCGGTGGTCGGTTCACCTTCATCGAGCACGTCGCGGCCCCGGAAGGCACAAGCCTGCGTCGGCTTCAACAACTGGTGCGCATTCCGTGGGGCTGGGTTGCTGATGGTTGCCATCCCGCGCGCGAGACGGCCAAGTCCATCGAAGCGGCTGGATTCGCCGAGGTACGGCTGGAGCATGTCACCCTGCCGCTTGGGCTCGTCCGCCCGCACATCCTCGGGACGGCGCGGAAGGCCGGGGGCGTGGATCCCCCCTTGCCCGCTACCGATCTGTAGGGTGACCTTGAAGCCTCGCCCATCGCACGTGCTATGTCGTTCCTCTCCCGCATCACGAGTACCCTCGACCGACACCGCGAGGTGGGACCGCTGTTCATCCGCCTCGTCGTCGGGGCGCGCCTCGTTTATGGGACGTGGGACAACGTGACGAGTTGGGCGCGCATGGAGGAGTTCGAGGCCTTCCTCGCGCAGTTCGGGTTTCCCTTGCCGCTGGCGAGCGCCGTCCTCTCGGTGGCGGTGCAGTTTGTGGGCGGGATGCTCGTGCTGGCCGGAGCGTGGACGCGCGGAGCCGCGGTGGTGCTGACCGTCAACTTCATCGTCGCGTTGCTGATGGTCCACCTCCCCGCAGGTGACACCTTCCTCGACATGTACGATGCCCTCGTGATGCTGGCCGGGTCGCTCTTCCTGCTGGTCCACGGCCCCGGCGACCTCTCGGTGGATGCGTGGCGTACACGGCGGGCTCGTGCGCTGTGAGCGATCCGTGACATCGCCGCGCGGGTGTGATGCGTAGCATAGGCGCCTTCTTCCCACGACGGTCCCAACCGATGCAGCTCACCGCCACCACCGCCGCCGACATTTCGCGCGATCAGGTCCGCGACTACTATGGGCGCCAGCTTCAGTCCAGCGCCGACCTCAAGACGAGCGCCTGCTGCTCCACCGAGGCCATCCCCGCGCACCACAAGCCCATCCTTGCGCTCCTCGCCGACGAGGTGCTCGCCAAGTTCTACGGCTGCGGCTCGCCCATCCCCGCTGCGTTGGAGGGCTGCACCGTTCTCGACCTCGGCTGCGGCACTGGCCGCGATGCGTTCGTCGCGGCGGCGCTTGCCGGTCCCGAGGGCCGCGTGATCGGCGTGGACATGACCGAGGAGCAACTCGCCGTCGCCACGCGCTACGAGGCAGAGCACGCTACGCGCTTCGGCTTCGCTGCGCCCAACACCGACTTCCGACTGGGTACCATCGAAGACCTCGGCGCGCTCGGCCTCGACGACGCCAGCGCGGACGTGGTGATCTCCAACTGCGTCCTCAACCTCGCTCCCGACCAAGAGACGGTCTTCCGTGAGATCTTTCGCGTCCTCAAGCCTGGCGGCGAACTCTATTTCTCTGACGTGTTCTGTGACCGCCGCCTCCCTGCCCACGTGACCCAGGATCCGGTACTCGTAGGCGAATGCCTCGGCGGTGCGTTCTACGACGAAGACTTCCGCCGCCTGATGGCGCGCATCGGCTGGCCGGATTATCGCATCGTGGCACAGAGCGTCGTCACGGTGGACGATCCGGCGTTGCAGGCCAAGCTCGGCAACGCCCGGTTCCTCTCCCGCACGATTCGTGCGTTCAAGCTCGCGAGCCTGGAAGACCGCTGCGAGGACCACGGGCAAGTGGCCTACTACCGCGGCGGCATTGAGGGCTCGGAGCACGCCTTCACGCTCGACGATCACCATGTCTTCGAGAAAGACCGCCCGATGCTCGTCTGCGGCAACTCGGCAGCGATGGTCGAAGAAACCCGCTTCGGTCGCTACTTTGAGGTCGTCGGCGACCGGAGCGTGCATTACGGCCTCTTCGACTGTGCCCCGGTTGCTGCCGCCGAAGGCGACGCTTCGGCTGGAAGCTGCTGCTGATTGCCCTCGACCCTTGATGCCCGACGCGCCCTCCACCGATGCCCTGACCGCCGCCCTGACCGCCGCCCTCGCCGCAGCCGGGCAGGCACACCACGAGTACGAGCAGCACGCGCTCGGCGGGACGCACGACGAGCAGTGGCCTGCGTTCTACGCTGCCTACGTTCTCGGACGCCTGGGCGATTTCGTCTCCCCGACCGATCTTGCCCGCTGGCTCGAAGACACGCCGGGCGCTAGCAACTGGGCTGCTGCTGCCGCGGCGTACGTGCAGCGCCAGCTCGGGGCCTGAAGCCGGAGCAGTCCCATGGACAAAGTCAACCTCGTCAATGCCTTCAGCCGGTTCACCGAGCAGTGGACGCCCAAAGTCGTCGGCGCGCTGAACGGGCAGCATGTGAAGCTCGCCAAGGTGCAGGGCGAGTTCCTCTGGCACCGCCACGCCGACGAGGACGAACTCTTCCTCGTCATCAAAGGCACGCTCACGATCCACCTCCGTGACCGCGCGGTGACGCTCCATGAAGGCGAATTCTTCATCGTCCCGAAGGGCGTCGAGCACAAACCCGTCGCCGAGGCGGAAGCGCATGTCCTGCTGTTCGAACCGGCCTCAACGGCACACACCGGCACCGTCGTTAGCGAGAGGACGGTGACGGATCAGACGTGGTTGTAGAAGCGTCAGGCATCACCGAAGCGGGCCAGCACGGCGTCCTCGGCGGTGTAGTCTGGATGCTGGGAATCCCCTTCGTGGTCGGCGGTCCAGGCGATGCTCCGTTCCAGGGCTGCTCGCCATGCTACCGGCTCGCGGTAGCCCAGTTCGGTGCGGATGCGTCGGGTGTCGAGCGCGAGGTCGTAGTTCCAGTGAAACGGCTGCTGTAGGGGCGGAGGCAAGGCATCGTCCGGCACGATCCGAATCGCACCCTGCCATTCGATCGCCTTCGCCATTTGCTGCACCCACCTCTCCTCTGTCAGAGCCGGGTCGTCGGCGACGTTGTAGATCCGGTTCGCCGCGCGCTCATCGGTGACGGCCAGCGCAATGGCCGCCGCCACGTTCTCGACATAGCCCCGGCTCCAGCGCCAGCGGGCCTGTGCCGCTCCCAGCAGGATGGCCGGGCGGTGGTCACGCATGCGCTGGAGGTACGGCTGGAGCCGGCGCTGCCGGTCGTCTTCTCCGTAGACGGCAGGAAGGCGTAGGACCGTGCCCGGCAGCGTCGGCTCCCCCAAGACGGCCCGCTCCACGAGGATTTTATCGTAGGTCGCGCGGTACGCGACATCGAGATCCTCGACGTCTCGATACGGGTAGAGATGCTCGCGCAAGGGGGCTGACTCAGCCAGCAGTTCTGGTGTTGGAGGCGGGTTGGAACGGCCTCGGAAGCCCTCATAATTGCGATACACGTCGGCGCTGCTGAGGGCCACGACCCGACCGGCGAGTCCCCGCATGAGAGCCATCAGCGCGGATGCCTGCTCTTCGGTATAGGGGATGACATCGAGGACGACGTCCGGCGCGATGGGCTCAAGGGCAGAGCGATAGGCAGCCAGGCTAGCGCGTTCCCCGTGGATCGAACGCACCGACTCCGGCAGCGTGGCAGTTGTCTGGCCTCGATGCACCACCCAGACGGTATGCCCCTCCGCTAGGAGCCGAACGACAGTGGGACGCCCGATAAAGCCCGTGGCCCCGATGGCGAGGATGCGCATGGAGCTGTCGTCAGAAGCGCTCCTTCGCCAAGCGCCAGAAGATGAGGCCGTGCGAGACGAGGATCAGCGGTACGATGAAGGTCGGGAGCAGCCCGAGGGGCACCTGTGTGAGCGGTTCGAGGAGCGAGAGATCCGTCCGGGCGATCCGGATGGCCCCGCCGAGCACAGCGAGGATGTCGAGCAGGCCGAACACATTCCACCCCAGCACGGCCCCCCAGTGGCCTCGGCTGGTGATGGGCAGGGCGAGGACGGCCACCGCCAGCGCCCCGATGGCGGCGGCGATGTCGCCCCACCCTGCCGGAATGGCCCATTCGGCGGGCAGGCGCCCCTGGGCTTCCAGCACCAGAAACGCGACCCCGACAAATCGGACGGTGTGGTAGAGCACGAGTGGGCGGAGCGAGACCGTCTCCGCCCAACGGCGAAGGGTCGGGACGAACACCAGGGCGACGAGAGCGAGCGCCGTGAAGCCAAAGGCGAAGAGGGGTGGAAAGATGCGCGTGAGGGCGCCGCCCGCGCTGAGCACCAGGGCGAGGAGGGCCCACAGACCCAGCAGCACCCAGACGAGCCGCGGCGTGCGGACAGAAGACGAAGCGGCCATAAAATCAAGGAGATGGTGGCTCTGCGTGCAACATACCGTGGCGGCTTCGTACGCCGAACGAACACACCAGCGAACTCGCCATGAACACGTTCATCGTGACGCAGCGCATCGCGGCCCCGGTGGAAGCCGTCTGGGCCGCCCTCGCCGACATCGGATCCATCGCCGACTGGAATCCAGGCGTCGTGGCCTCGCACACCACATCCGCCCAGACCGACGGCCTCGGTGCCTCGCGCTACTGCGACCTCGGCCGTGCGGGAGACCTCCACGAAGAGGTTGTCGCGTGGGAGCCCGAGCGTAAGCTGACCCTGCGCATCACCGACTCCACTCTGCCCTTCGAATCGACGGACATCGAGTTCACGCTCCGCCCCGATGACGATGGCACGGTCGTCACCGTCGCGCCGGTCTATGCCCTCAAGTACGGCCCCCTCGGGCGACTGCTCGACCGCCTGATGGTTCGGCGCACCTACGAGCGCGGCATGGAGGCGCTCCTCGCCGGACTCAAGCAGCACGTCGAATCCGTCGCGGCAGCCTGAAAATCCGCCTGCCTTTCGCGAAGTCGGAAACGAGGCAACGCTATCCTGCGGGCCTACCCTGCTTCCCGACGATGCCTCGCAAGGAACGCCCCGCGAACACGCCCGATGTCAAGACCTTCGACGCGGAGGGCTACAAGATCCTCGTCGGCGAGAGCGCCCGCGACAACGACCGGCTCACGTTCAGCGTGGCGGCACCGCAGGATCTGTGGTTACACGTCGCAGGGATGCCGGGCAGCCACGTCATCATCCGCAACCCAGACGGCGGTGAGGTGCCGCGTACGGTGGTTAAGCGCGCCGCCGAACTGGCCGTCTTCCACTCGAAAGCGCGCGCGGCCAAAGGCAAGGTCGAAGTGCACGTCTGCCGCGCGTGCGATGTGCGGAAGCCGCGGGGCGCGAAGCCAGGCTCGGTCAACCTTCGGCGCTGGGAAGGCGTCAAGGTCTACCCGCCGGATGTGGTGTGAGGGCCAGGCCTGGAAGAAGACGAAGACCGTCCCCTCTAGCGTTACCCCGCTGACCACCGAGAAACCGCTTGGGGGCACTGCCGTAGAGTCTCCGTTCGTCCATCTGATCCAAGACCACGCGACCTCATGCGAACGATGAAGATCTTGCCGCTGCTCGCGGCGCTGCTCCTGATCGGGTGCCGTCAACCGGCCCAATCGCAGCAAACGGCGTCGCGCGCGCCGCAATCGGTGGATGCGCCGCTGGCCCAAGGCGCGGGCGCGCTGGAGCACCTTGAGGGCGAGCTCTATGAGAGTCGGCGCACCGCCATCACACGGGCGGTCGAGGCCGTCACCCCGGCGGTCGTCTCGATCAACGTGATCGAGGTGCGGCAGGTGCGCTACCGCGATCCGTTTGAGGATTTCCTCGGCCAGTTCTACGGCCGCCGTGTGCCCGACCGCGTCTACCAGCAGCAAGTGCAGGGTGTCGGCTCCGGCTTCGTCATCTCGCCCGACGGTTACATCGTCACCAACGATCACGTGGCGGGGCACGCCACCAAGATCACCGTCGCCCTCGCCGACGGGACGCAGCTCCCCGGCACGCTCATCGGCTCCGATCCCGAGACGGACATCGCGCTCGTCAAGGTGGAACCCGAAGAGCCCCTCCCCTACCTCGCCTTCGAGGCGCGCGAGGAGCCCATCGTGGGCGAGTGGGCCATCGCCCTCGGTAACCCCTTCGGTCTGTTCGAGGCCGCCGACCCGACCGTGACGGTGGGCGTCGTCTCAGCCACCGGCCGCGACTTCACGCCGCAGGAAGGGCGCATCTTTCGCGACATGATCCAGACTGACGCGGCCATCAACCAGGGCAACTCCGGTGGGCCGCTCGTGAATGCGCTGGGCCGCGTGATCGGGATGAACACGTTCATCTACTCGCGGTCGGGTGGCTCGGTGGGGCTCGGTTTTGCCGTGCCCGCGTGGCGCATCGAGCGCACGGTCGCGGAACTCCGGGAGAACGGCACGGTGGATCGGTCCTTCTACACCGGGCTCAACGTGCAGCCGGTCAATCGCAATCTGGCCCAGGCGCTCGACCTGCCGGAAGCCCGCGGCCTCATCGTCCGTAGTGTGGACCCGGATTCGCCCGCTGAAAGCGCAGGGCTGCGGCCCTACGATGTGATCGTCGCCATCAACGGCGAGCCGGTCGCGACCAACGCCGATGTGCGGCAGCGCCTCGTTGATTTCCGCGCAGGCGATCAGGTGCGCGTTGGCGTCATCCGCGATGGGCGCGCCCTGGAGGTGCCGATTCTGCTGGCCTCCGCCGGGTGAGTAGGTGGAGAGAGGACAGAAAGGGAAGAAAGGGCGGAAAGGAGGGTGGGGTCGTGCAGAGGCGGGTCCAGTAGCAGACCTTACAGCACGCTCCACCGCCTGGCTCATGCGCCCTTTTCTCTCTCTCCTCTCCCTCCTGTTTCTTAGCACCGGCTGCCTCCCCTCCAGCCAGAAGCAGAACACGCGCGCGCTCACGCCGAGTGATTCGCTCTCGCGCGACCTTGCGACGACCGTGCCGGTGGACACGCTGGAGTTCGTCTGGCAGGCGGAGGCGCCCGAAGCGACGCCGTTCGAGTTTCCCACTTCCATCGCTTGGCTCCCCGATTCGCTCGGCGGGCCCATCGCGGTGGCCGATACGCGGGCAGGCGGCTTGCACGTCCTCTCGGGCGAGGGCGATTACGTCGGTTGGCAGCACCCCGCCGGGCTGCAATTTCCCTACCTCGCCGGGCAGCGGGCCGACACGCTGGTGGTCTTTAGCCGCGGGCCGAGCCGTCTCGATTTTCTAGTGGACGGGCGCATCATGCGGCAGGTGGATTTGCCCGATGATGGCTTCTCCGCAGCAACCGTGACCGATTCGGCGCTCTACGTCAAGCGCGCCGACGAGGAGGAGATGTTTATCGCGCGGTTGACCGAGGACGGGCAACTCGCTGAGCGCTACGACTTGGTGGGGCCGAACTGGCGACACTTCGGCTTCCTCCGTCCGCACGGCGATGCCGTGCTCAGCCTTTCCGGTTATCGACCCGTCGTGGATGTGCTGCGGCCGACGACGCCCAGCGGGACGACACTCGACACGCTCGCCCTCGCCGGGTTCGACTCGCCCCAATTCGTGCGCTCGTTCCAGTTCTTGACGGGCGAGATCGACGAGCCCCCGCTACTGACGAGTGCTGCCGTCTCGCTCGGTGACCGCCTCGTTGTGATCAACCTCCGCGTCGAGCAGATTCGCCTCGACGTGTACGGGCCGGATGGTCGCAGTGGCTTCCGCCTCGAACGCGCACTCGTCTATCCTGACATGGCGGCCGTCGCCGATGTCTTCCCCGCTGATCTCGCCGTGCATGAGGATGCCGAGGGGTGGCGGATCGTTCTGCTGATGCAGCGGCCGGGCGGCGTCCTCAGCCGCTCCGGAGGCCGCGTCCTGATGCTGCGCTGGGTCAATCAGGCCCGCGAGGCTTGAGCGTGGAACAGCGCCGACGGGGCCGCGTGTGCAGGCGTCCGCTCTCTGGCCCCGCTCCTATGGCTTCCGCTCCCGACATCCGCACTCTCGGTCAACTCAACGCTGCTGGGTACCGACCCCGTTCCGTTAAGGATGAACTGCGCACCAACCTCATCCGCAAGCTGCGCGCGGGCGAGGAGGTCTTTCCCGGCATCCTCGGTTTCGAGCAGACGGTCATTCCGCAGATCCAGCATGCCCTCCTCGCGCGGCACGACCTGATCCTACTCGGCCTGCGTGGCCAAGCCAAGAGCCGCATCGTGCGCATGCTCGTCTCACTCCTCGACGAATGGGTACCCGTCGTCGAAGGCTCCGAGATCAACGACGATCCGCTCCGCCCCTTCTCCAAATTCGCCCGCGACCTCGTCGAACAATGCGGCGAGGCCACGCCTATCGGCTGGCTCCACCGCGAGGCTCGCTACGGCGAGAAGCTCGCCACGCCCGACACGTCTATCGCGGACCTGATTGGTGACATCGACCCCATCAAGGCCGCCACGCGCAAGCTCACCTACGGCGACGAGGAGGTGATTCACTTCGGCCTCATCCCGCGCACCAACCGCGGGATCTTCGCCATCAACGAGCTGCCCGACCTCCAGCCGCGCATCCAGGTGGGGTTGCTCAACATCATGGAGGAGCAGGACATTCAGATCCGCGGCTTCAACGTCCGCATCCCGCTCGACGTGGCGATGATCTTCACCGCCAACCCCGAGGACTACACCAACCGCGGCGCGATCATCACGCCGCTCAAGGATCGCATCGACTCGCAGATCCTGACCCACTACCCGAAGACGCTGGAGATCGGCGTGGCCATCACGCAGCAGGAGGCGTGGCAGGACCGCAATGGGGCGCCGACAGTGCACGTCCCGCACGTCTTCCGCGAGATCGTGGAGCAGGTCGCCTTCGAGGCCCGCGAGAGCGAGTACGTGGATCAGAAGTCGGGCGTCTCGGCGCGGCTCACGCGGGCGGCGCTCGAAGACCTGATCTCGTCCGCCGAACGCCGAGCGCTCCTGAACGGTGAGGACGAGACGGTAGTGCGGGTCTCGGACCTGCTGGCCGTCGAGCCCGCCGTGACGGGCAAAGTCGAGCTCGTCTACGAGGGCGAGCAGGAAGGTGTGCAGGGCGTGGCCCGCGCGCTCGTCGGCAAGGCGGTGGCGGTGCTCTTCAAGCGCTACTTCCCCGACCCGGCCGACAAGACGGAGGGCCGCGCCGCCTACGGCGATGTACTCGGCTGGTTCGCCCAGGGGAATACCCTGGAACTGACGCCGGAACTGCCCTTCGAGGCCTATGCCCGCGTGCTCGATCAGGTGGACGGGCTTCGCGCCGTCGTGAAGAAGCACGCACCCTCCGACAGCCCGGCCGAGACGGCGACCATGATGGAACTCGTCCTCGAAGCGCTGCACCAGCACTCGCTCCTCGGCAAGGACCTCCTCGCTGAGCGCGCCACCTATGCCGACCTGATGGGCTCCGTCCTCGGCCAACTCGGCTCGTTCGGCGAGGACGACGAGGATGACGATTTCGAAGACTTCCGCCGCTATAACTGAGCGAGCTTCGAGGGCAGGGCACGAGAAAAGGCCTTGAGTCCGAGCGGGCGCCTTCCTACTTGGGAGGGCAACTGTCGATGCCCCGTTATGCGCTCCCTTCTTTGCCTTCTCGCTGTGCTCATCCTTTCACCGAGCGCCCGGGTCCAGACGTTCACTGACGCCTCGTCGATGCTCTCCGCATTCGGTGGCAGCAGCGTGGGCGTCGGTGTGATGGATGTCAACGGTGACTTCCTGACGGACCTCGTCGGGCAAGACGTGGTCTACCTCCAGCGCGACTCAGGCTTCGAGCCCGTGGGCCTCTCCGAGGACTTTACACTCGGCGTGATCTTCGGCGACTATGACCGGGATGGCCGGTTAGAGGCGGTTCGGCTCGATGCCTTCCAGCCCGAAGTGCTCCGTTTCGACCCCGCAGGCCAGCAGTTCCTGCCCGTGCCCGATGTGGTGCTTGTTCCCCCGAAGAATCTGCTCATCCAAGGCTCGAGCTGGCTCGACTACGACCAGGACGGCTGGCTCGACCTGCTTCTGGGCATTGACCCGGGGATTGACCAACTTTACCGCAACAACGGCGATGGCACCCTCACCGATGTCAGCACCACAGCGATCCCAGCGCTGGAGCGTGGGACCTATGGCATGGAGGCTGTGGACTACGACCGCGACGGCGATACCGATATCTACATCGGCCTGTGCATTCCCATCGGGGAGGAATCCCAAAACCTGCTCTACCGCAACAACGGCGACGGGACCTTCACCGAAGTAGGAGCCGCGGCAGGGCTCGATGACATCCGGTCCACCTGGGGCGTGGCCTGGTTCGACTATGACAACGATGGTTGGCTCGACGTGTACACGGCCAATATGCCTATCGATGGAGCGCCCTCAGGATTCAATGGGCTGTACCGAAACCAGGGCGATGGCACGTTCGAGGATGTGGCTGTTGCCGCTGGAGTGGCGGGCTTGAGCGAGGACGACAGTTGGAATGTCGTCGCGGCTGATTTCGACAATGATGGTTGGACAGACCTCTTCGTGGCCAATCGGCCCGACGCATCGCGCCTCTTCCGAAATAATGGTGATGGGACCTTCGCCGATGTAACTACCACGGCCAATGTCCCCACGCTCCAATCGTTCAATGCCGGAGCAGGTGATGTCAACGATGATGGTTGGCAGGATCTGTTCATCCTGCCCGTGTTTGGTGATGATCTTCTCCTTCTCAACGACGGCGGCAGCAATGGCTGGCTTTCCATTCGGCTGCGCGGCGTGGCGTCCGAAGCCGATGGCATCGACGCGCGCGTCGAAGTCGCTGCCGGTGGGCTTTCGCTGGTGCGCGAGGTGCGGGGCGGCAACGGTATGATGGGCCACAGCCACGCCCTGCGTGCACATGTCGGTCTAGGCACAGCGACGACAGCCGATGTAACCGTGCGCTGGCCGAGCGGGCAGGTGGATGTGCTCACCGGCGTGGCCGCCAACCAGGAGATCACCATCGTCGAAGGCATTGGTCTCAACAGCCCGCCATCTGATGTGGCGTTGGGGGCGCCCGCCGATGGTGCCGAGGCCGGGCCAGGGTCGCTTCTGACCTGGGAGCCTGCTGTGGACGCCGATGGGGATGCGCTGATGTACCGTGTTTTCCTCTCCGGGCCGGATGGGGCAAGTTCCTTTGAAACGACCGAGACGGCGTTCACGCTACCCGCCGATATCATGACCGGCGGGGCCTATCGCTGGACCGTTGCGTCTGCCGATCCCTACACGGCCCGGACCAGCACCGAGCGGCGCACCTTCGTAGGGGGCGTGGTGGCTGCAGAGCCCGGCGTGCCTGATCTGCATGATATGACCGTAGGGCCAAACCCAGTTGGAGCGGTGGCCACGCTTCGCTTCGCTTTGGCCACGCCGCAAGCGGTCACGGTAGAGGTCTTCGATGTGCTAGGTCGGCGCGTCCTGCAGGAAGTACTGGGGCGGCGCGCGGCCGGAGCCCATCGGGTGCCCCTATCCTTCGAGGCCCTGGGTCCTGGCGTCTATGTCTTGCGCCTGAGTGGATCAGGCAACACGGCGACCACGCAGCGGATCACGCGGGTGCAATGAGGAGGTGGCATGTGATCCGACCGGTCTTATGGAACAGCCATTCGCGGGTGGCGTGCATGGCTCCATGAATCGATTTGGGAGACTTCGGTGGCCCCGCCGCTGGTTCCTGCTGGGGATCAGCATGCTCGTGAGCAGTGGCGTCTTCGCTCAGGAGGCGCGCTTCGCGGACCCTGCGCGCCTCGTCGGCGTGGTGCGGGACGCCGAGTCAAGCGCGCCGCTCACGGGTGCCGCTGTGCTGCTGGCCGCTGCCGACAGCATGACCTATGGCGCAGCCACCGACGAGCGAGGCCAGTACACCATCGCGGCCGTACCGTCTGGGCGCTACGCACTCACTGTGTCTTTTCTAGGTTACGAACCCTTCCGCGATAGCCTGATGCTGAGGGAGGGCGAGGAACGCGCCCTTCCGGTAGCCCTGAGCCCAGTCCCTGCTGAGTTGACAGGCGTGACCGTGGAGGCGGCGCCGCCTGTGACCTCTCCAGTCGGGCTCATCCGCGTCCGCCCCGCCGATTTCGCAATACTGCCTACCCCTGATCCGACCGGGGATCTTGCCAGTGTGCTCACGCTCCAACCGGGCGTTGTCAACCTCGGGGATCGCGGCGGCGAACTCTACGTCCGTGGAGGATTGCCTACGGAGAACCTCGTGCTCGTCGATGGCATGCGGCTCTTTCGTCCCTTTCACATCGTCGGGTTCTACAGCGCTGTCCCGACCGACATCATCCAGTACGCCGATGTCTACGCGGGCGGTTTTGGGGCACGCTACGGCGGGCGCATCTCATCCGTGGTGGACGTGACGACGCAGACCGGCAGCAAGCAGCGCTTTCGTGGAAGCGCCTCGGTGGCCCCGTTCCTCACGGCAGTGCACGTGGACGGGCCGCTCGCCCCCGGCCACGTCTCCTTCGTAGCTAGTGCGCGCGAGTCGGTGATTGAGCGCCTCGGCGAGTCGGTGCTCGGTGAGCCTTTCCCCTACCGCTTCGGTGATCTCTTTGGGAAGGTGCACGCGCGGCTGAGCCCGACAGCCTTCTTCACCGCCTCTGGCCTCGTCACGCACGACGAAGGGGCCCTCAGCGGCACGCTGACCGGGGAGAATCACATCGAATGGAGCAATGCGGCGGGCGCAGCGCGCTTCTTCTACATGCCCCCAACACTGGCTTCAGCGCTCGACGTCTCCATCTCCTACAGCGACTACACCTCCTCCTTCGCCCCCGAGTTTGGCCCAGAACGCGCGAGCCGCGTCACCAGCTTCGGCGGCGAGTTTGCCCTCGACTATCTGCTCGGCGCGCATGAGGTCCGGCTGGCCTTTGCCGGCCAGACGCTCCTCTTCGACTTTACCTCGGCGGAGGTGGAGGGTCTCCTGGAGGATAACGTGACCGAGGGGACGGCGTACGTGGACACGCGGTTCGAGTTTGACAGGGTGCAGATCGAACCGGGGATTCGCTTCCAGTTCTTTCCGAGCCAGGCCCGAAGTGTCTCCATCGAGCCCCGCTTGCGCACAGCCTGGACCCCGGTGCGCGATCAGACGATCAGCGTTGCGGTGGGGCGCTATCGGCAGGAGGTGCTCGGGCTTTCCGAACTGCAGGATATCGGTGATGTGTTCACTATCTGGGCCGGAGTGCCTGCGGGGCGGCCGTTGCCGACCGCCGTGCACCTGGTGGCCGGGTGGCAAGGGCGCCTCGGTGCGAGGGCGCAGGCGGGCGTTGAGGGCTATATCAAAGATCTCTCGGGGATGGCGCTGCTGGTCGGAGACCGGGGCGTTGTCTATACCGATGGCCTCGTGCGCGGCCTGGACCTTCGGGCCTCCGCGGAGCGGGGCGTCTTGCGGGGCGATGTCGTCTATGGCTACTCCGCGACGACCTACACCGATAACCTCGGCACCTACCGGCCCCCGCACGACCGGCGGCACCGCCTTGGGCTCGTCGGCAGCATCGAGGCGGGCCAGTGGCGGCTGCGGGCGCGTTGGCAGGTGGCCGCGGGCGGCCCCTTCACCCGTATCGTAGGCAGCTACCGGGCGCTGGATAGCCTTGACCCCGACGGCGAGTTCCTCACCGATCCGGGCCGACCCGTCCTGCTTACCGAAAGCACCCCATTTGTGGGCCGCACGCCGTCCTACCACCGGCTCGACCTGTCCGTGGAGCGCGTCTTCGCCTTCCGCGCGGCCACGCTCACGCTGCATGGGTCGCTCGTGAACGCCTACGACCGGCCCAACTTCTTCTACTACGATGCGCTCCGTGCGAACCGCATCGATCAGTTCCCCCTGATTCCTACACTCGGGCTTCGAGTGGAGGTGGAGTAGGTCCCTTATGAGAAGACCCCTGTTCATGCTGGGGCTGCTCGCTACGCTGCTGATGAGCGGGTGCGACAACGCCTTCGACCCCGACGCTCCCGGCGATCACTACTTCGCCCTCTACGGGGTATTGGATGGGCGGCGCGCTACGCAACAGATCCGCGTCGAGGATCTGGCGGTGTCCTTGAATGTGCCCGATCAGATCGACGCCCAATTGACCGTTCGAGATCTGGGCTCGGGCGAGGTCTCCGATGGCCGCGACTCGCTCATCACATTGGACGATGGCGAGCGCAGTCACCTCTTCTTGGTTCCCTTCCTGGTGCAACCGGGGGGGGCCTATGAGGTCGAGGTCACGAGGCTCGGTGAGCCGACCTCCATGTCTTCGGCGCGTATTACCGTGCCGTCACCTTGGGCGGTTCGCGTTAATACCACCTTCGAGCAACCACCCGACTCGGGGCAACTGCTCCAGCGCATCGTGCTGCTTGATGGGTCGCTTCCTCTTGTGGGTCCCGTGATGATCGAATACGACGTACAGCATCGGGGTACGGGCGAACTTCACCAGTTTTCGTTTCCTCGGGATGTGCTGACCAGTACGGAAGGACTCGTCCTCTCCATCGAACTCACCGAACAGGTCGAGTCCATCCGCGAGGCCCTAGGGGTGGCCCCAGACGATGACCAGGCGCTAGCCCTGGAGCGGGTGGCGATCCACTACACCCGGGCGTCTACTGAAACGAGCCCAGTGCAGCAGGGCGTGGGAGCATTCGGCTGGATCACTCCCTTCGAGAGCCCCTGGGTGCTCGATGCTGAGACGCTCGCGCTGCTCGGGCTTGTGGATGCGCAGGGTGGGGGACTGGGGTTGTAGGCTGAGAACCCTGCCTCCGTTTCGTAACGAACCCGGCGCGTTCCCGCTGGTAGGTTGCACCCTCCTGTCTATTGCCTGTCCGTGCGCACCGTCATCATCATTCCCGCCTTCAACGAAGCGCGCTCCATCGGGCGGGTCCTCGGCGATTTGCCTGCCGAGCAAGTGGGCGAAGTCGTCGTGGTCAACAACGCCTCGACGGATGAGACGGAGGCGAACGCCCGCGTTGCCGGGGCCACGGTGTTGCGCGAAGACCGACAAGGCTACGGGTATGCCTGTCTGCGCGGGCTGGCCTACGTCCGTGAACTGGCTGCACAGGGCCGGACGCCGGAGGTCGTCGTCTTCCTCGATGGCGATTACTCGGACCATCCTGACGAACTGCCCACCCTCCTCGCCCCGATCGAGCAGGGCCTAGCGGACCTCGTCATCGGCTCTCGGATTTTAGGGCGGCGGCACGGGCGCGTCGAGCCCGGCGCGATGCTGCCACAGGCGCTTGTCGGCAACCGCGTGGCGTGCGCACTGATCCGCCTCTTCTGGGGCGTGCGTTTCACGGATTTGGGGCCCTTCCGCGCCATCCGCTACCCCGCCCTCTTGGCGCTCGGCATGGAAGACCGGACGTGGGGCTGGACTGTGGAGATGCAGATCAAGGCGGCACGGGCCGGGTTGCGCTGCACGGAGGTGCCCGTCAGCTACCGCCGCCGCATCGGCGTCTCGAAGATCACCGGCACGCTCAGCGGCACGCTCAAGGCCTCGTGGAAGATTCTCTGGACGATTGCACGTTTCGCGCTCACTCCTCGGCCCAGTCCTGGTGTATTAGAGAGTCCTCTGGATTCCTCAGTCCGAGACGTGGGCTAAAACAGGGCGGTCGTTTTGCCCCGGGAGTTTGGACCTAAGGCTGTACGTTAGGACCGGACTGACCTCTCCGCCTATGCCTCGTTTGCTTCTCGTTGCGCTGCTCCTCAGTCTCATTCCGTTCGCTGCGCAGGCGCAGTCTGGAATTGTGCGGGGAACCGTTTTTAGTGCGGATACGGGGATCCCGCTTCAAGGAGCCACGATCCAGTTGGGAGGCGAGGGTATGCCGTTATTCGCGGCCACCAACGCCGACGGCGCCTTCGCCCTTCGTCGCGTCGCGTCGGGCACCTACCGTCTCCGCGTTACGTTCGTCGGGTACCGGCCGCATGAGGAAGACGTGACTGTGGCACGCGGGGCCACCGTCATCGTGCGCATTGCGATGACGGAAGACGCGGCGCAGGTGGGCGATGTGGTGGTTGAGGCCGAGCGGGCCAGTGGCGCCACGAGCCTCTCGGCTGGGCTCCAGCGCCTCACCCCGGCCGACCTGAACCGGGTGCCGGTACCCGGCGTATCGGGCGACCTGGCCGGTTACCTCCAAACCGTACCCGGCATCACGGCCGTCGGCGACCGAGGCGGGCAGCTCTTCGTGCGGGGCGGAACGGCCGCGCAGAACCTGACGCGCCTGGACGGGCTACGGCTCTATCGGCCCTTCCACATCCTCGGCTTCTACTCGGCCTTTCCCTCCGAAATCGTGGACGAGGCCGATGTGTACACGGGCGGTTTTCCGGCTCGGTTCGGCGGGCGCCTTTCGTCCGTGCTCGATGTCCGGGCGCGCGCGGGGAGCAAGAGCCGGTTCTCTGCTTCCGCCTCGGTAGCGCCTGCCCTCAGCACGGCCCACGTTGAGGGGCCGCTGATTCCGGGGCGGGCCTCGGTGCTGCTTTCTGTCCGCGAGTCGCTCATCGAACAGGCCTTTCCGAGTTTGTTCGGGCAGCGCTTCCCCTATCGCTTCGGCGACCGCTTCGGCAAGCTCGACGCGCTCCTCGGCGAAGACTTCCGGTTCTCGGTAACGGGCGTGCAGACACACGACCGCGGTAACGTGGCCGGCACAGCCGAGACGTACCTCGGGGATACCTCACCCCTCGATCTAGGTCTCGAAGACTCGTCCGAGGTGCGCTGGGAGGAAGGTGCCATCGGCGGGCGTCTGGCCTGGCAGCCGCGCAGCCTGCCGCTCCGCATTGAGGCGAGTGGGTCGCGCTCGTATGCCGAGAGCGTGTTCGGCGTAGCGGAGGCACTAGCGACGGGCAGCACACCGGCCCGCAGTGCCCAAACGGACGGTTGGGATGCCGCGCTCGACGGCGCTTGGTTCGTCCGTGGCGGTGAAATCCGCGCGGGCGCTGCCTTCTATCAGGCCGATGTGGGCTACCGTCTCGCCGACCGGTTCACGGGCCTCGCCGCCGACACCGTTGCGCACGAGGAGCTGGCGGGCTACGTGGAGGCCGAGGTCCCCCTCGCTGCCGAGTTTACGCTAGAAGGCGGGCTCCGTGTGACGCGCTTCTCGCCCGCCGATCAAACCGTACTCGGCCCGCGCGGACGGCTCATCTGGAAACCCAGCAGGGCCGGATTTACGCGCGAGGTGGGCGTGGCCGTCGGCCTGGTGCATCAGGGGCTCGTGGGGCTCCAGGATCAGCGCGACGTAGGCGATGTGTTCACGGCCTACATCCCCGTGCAGGCCGGTCAGCCGATTCCCAGCGCCTTCCACGCCGTCGCGAGTTGGCGCGGCGAGGCCGGGCCTGCGCTCCGTCTCGCGGCCGAGGTGTTCTACAAGCAGTTCCCCGACCTACTCGTCGCGCGTCTCGATCCGTTCCCCGGCTTTACTACGACGCTTGACGAGGCAAACGGGGCGGCCTACGGCCTGGACCTGCGGGTGGAGCACACGACAGCGCTCTCTGAAGCGACCAACTTCTACATCTTCGCGGGATATGGGCTCTCGCAGGTCGAGTACGAGGCAACGACCGGGGCTTTCCCGCCACCGCATGACCAGCGCCACGCTCTCCACCTGCTTGGCCGCATTCGGAGCGGCGATTTTTCTGTGTCGGCCGCGTTCCAGTACGGCTCGGGCTTCCCCTACACGCCCTCGGCGGGCTTCGACGAATGGGTGGACCAGAGCGGTGGCGTGACCGACGTAGGCAGCGAGCCCGGGCAAACGCGCGTCCTCTACGGCGAACGTGGTTCGAGGCGTTTGCCGGCCTACCATCGCCTCGACCTGTGGCTCGAGCGCACCGTGGAGCGGCCGCGCGTCTCGTTCACGCTGCGGGCGGGGGCCGTCAACGTGTACAACCGCAACAACCTCTTCTACCTCGATCTCTTCACGCTCAAGCGTATCAATCAACTACCCGTCTTTCCCTCGGTGGGCGTGAAAGTGGAGGTCCGCTGACCCTCATGCGTAGGCGCGTGCTCCTGTTGCTTGGCTTCGTCGCTACGCTCTTCGCGAGCTGCGACGACGGCTTTGTGGACCCCTTCCTCCGAGGCGGCGGCGCCTTCTCTGTGTACGGCGCCATCGTCAGTGACGGTGTGCCCCTGACGCACACCGTGCGCGTCGTCCCGGTCCGTACGCTCCCGGATGCGCCGACCGATACGAGTCAGGCCACCGCCCAACTCGATGTCGTGGTCTCGTCTACGAACCTCGTTACCGGCGATAGCCTCCAGTGGGCGAAGCGGGTCGTCCGGTACGCCAATGGCACCATTGGCTACCTGTTCTCCAATACCTTCCGTGCGCAACCGGACACCCCCTATCGCCTCACTGTTCGCCGCATCTTTGATGGGTACGAGACGGCCGCCGAGTTCGCTACTCCCCTCACGCCAACCGCCTCCTATGGGCCCGTGGAGGTCATCGGGTTGGACGGCGAACAGGGCCTAGCCGATTCGGTTCGGCAGGAAGTCCGCTGGGCGGCCGCGCGGCTCGACTCGGTATCGGTGGGGTACCGGGTGCCGGGAGGCAGTGGTGCCGTCGTGATCCGCATTCCCTACCCCGATGTGACGGGCGGCGAGGGGCCGCGACCGGTGGAGGTCGACTACGTGCGCGACCTTGAGATTCTTCGGGATACGCTGGGCCTCAACCCTGGTCAAACGGTGACGCTCTACGAGATGTCCATGCGCGTACGTGCGTTAGGTGCAGACTGGGTGACGCCCACCGACGACCCGGAAATCCTGGCCCAACCCAGCACCTTCATCAACGTCGAGAACGGCTATGGCTTCGTCGGGGGCGCTACCTTTGGGTCGACAGTGTGGTTGCCGGACCGCGAGGCCATGCAAGCGGCCGGATTTTCTCCAAGCTATTAACCCTGAGAACCGCTGTGCGCTGTTTCGCTCTCTCTGGACGGTCTCGCTGTGCGCTCGTGCTCGCACTTTTTCTCATAGGGATCATGGTGGGGTGCGACGACGGCTTCGTGGACCCGTTCCTCCGGGATGGGGGCGCGTTCTCCGTCTATGGGGCCATCGTCAGTGATGAAGTGCCGCTAACACACGAGGTGCGCATTGTGCCCGTCCGAACGTTACCCGACACGCCTACCGACACAGGCCAGGCCACCGTACAACTCGACGCAGAGGTGTGGTCTACGGATCTCACTACGGGTGATAGCCTGCAGTGGACTCAGCGTTCTGTTCGGTACGACGATGGATCCGTCGGCTACCTCTTCAGCCGCGACTTTGTCGCGCCTTCCGAGCATGCCTACCGACTGACAGTACGTGACCGCGTAAACGGAAATACAGCCACAGCGTTAGTCGAGACACCGCCGGTGCCGATTCTGACGCGTCAGCCGGCTCAGATTGTGCGCCCCGACTCGATCTCGCAGGTAGTCGAATGGGAGGCGGCTCGGCTCGATTCGGTGACGGTAATGTATCAGGTTGATTTGGATATGGCGAGCTTTGTCCCTATCCGCTACGAGGCGCCGCCTCCAGGCCAGCCCATCGTCGTAGACTTCGTACGCGATTTCGCGCAGGTTTTTGCGGTTGCAGAATTGGAAGCGGAGGGCGACCTGGACTCTCTCGTTGTGAATGAGGTTCAGATCCGCCTGCGCGCGCTCAACGGTGCCTGGGTGGAGCCGCCAGAGGACTCCGCCGTGCTGGCACAGCCCGGTGCCGACACAAATGTAGAAGGTGGCTACGGCTTTGTCGGTGGGGCCACGTACGGGACCATGCTCTGGCGCCCCGACCGCGACGTGATGCGGGCTGCAGGATTTACGCCCTCCTATTGAAGTCGCCGAAGAGAGACGAGGCTTTGTCAGTTCCTGATGGAGCCTGGAAGCGCTCCCGGAGAAGGGTTGGCCACGAGTATATTGGCGAGCACGGGAAGGGGCCGAGGCGCAGGGATCCGGTCGCCTCGCCTTCCCGTATATACTCGCCCCTTCCCCCTCTGAAAACACTGGTTGCGCTATGAAGCCGAAGGTCTGGTTCAATGGAGAACTCGTCGCCCACGAAAACGCCACTATCCACGTGCTCTCGCACGTCTTGCATTACGGCTCATCCGTGTTCGAAGGCCTCCGTTGCTACCACACCGAGCAAGGCTCGGCGGTCTTCCGCCTGCCCGAGCATATGCGCCGCCTCGTCGATTCGGCCAAGATCCACCGGATGGAGGTCCCCTATACCCTCGATGCGCTCAACGAGGCTGTGGTCGATACCATCGTCGAGAGCGGGATGGAGGCCTGCTACATCCGCCCGCTCGTGTTTCGCGGCCACGGCCCGATGGGCGTCAACCCGCTGAACAACCCGGTCGAGACGGTGATCGCGGTGTGGGAGTGGGGGCAGTACCTCGGCGCGGGTGCGCTGGAGCAGGGCGTGGATGTTGAAGTGGCGTCTTGGACGCGAAACGCGCCCAACACCACGCCGAGCCTAGCGAAGGCCGGTGGCAACTACCTCTCGTCGTCACTCATCAAGATGGACGCCCTCAAGAAGGGGTTCCACGAAGGCATTGCGCTTTCCACCGAGGGCTATCTCGCGGAAGGCAGCGGCGAGAACCTCTTCATCGTCCGGCAGGGCACCATCTACACGCCCCCGACGGCGTTCTCCATCCTGCCCGGCATCACGCGCGATTCCATCATGACGCTGGCCCGCGAGCGCGGCTATACGATCAAGGAAGCCGCTCTGCCCCGCGAGGCCCTCTACATTGCCGACGAGGTGTTTTTCACTGGCACGGCGGCGGAGGTTACCCCAGTGCGCTCTGTGGATCACCACGTCATCGGTGAGGGGCGGCGCGGCCCCATCACGGCGGAGCTGCAGGAGGCCTACTTCGACGTCATCCATAAAGGCAACGATCCGCACGGGTGGCTCACATTCCTCCCCGAGGCACCGGCCACGACGACCAACGGCGCGATGCACTCGACCGAGGAAGCTGCGGTCTAATCAGGACAACGCGGTGGCGTCGGCGTCTGCTTTCCGTAGCAGTGTGCCGCGTATGTGCGCCCGGCTTCCGCGGAAGCCGGGCACTTCTATTATGGGTCTTTAGCCCGAGGGAGGACGCTCGAGAAGGCTGGAACATCCCTTGCTTGTGGCCGGACGTGGCGTCTACCTTGGGGCGTTGCCTCGACCTTCCTCGTTGTCTCTCACACACCTTCGTCTGTCATGCGCCTTTCCATCGCGCTCCTCGCCTTCACGCTTCTCGTCTACGTTGCCCCCACGGTGCAGGCGCAGGATTACACCCTCGACCCGACCTACGGCGACGTCAGCCTCGAGGAGGGTTTCCTACCCGATCCGCACTTGATCGAACTCACTGCCGGCGGCTCCATTGAGGTTGACCTCGGCACGTGCTCCTACGGCTACGTGGCCGATGCGCCCGACGTAGACTTCTACTATACCACCAGCGGGGACTCCGACCTCTACATCTACGGCATCTCCGGCGACGACACGACGCTGCTCATCAACACGCCCAACGGCTCGTGGGCCTGTGACGACGACAGCTACGGCGACGGCGACCCCATCGTGGTGATCCGCAACGCGCCTAGCGGCCTCTACAACATCTGGGTCGGGACCTACGGCGACGAACTCGCAGCGTCCTCGCTCTACATCTCCGAGATCGACCCCCGCTAGGTGCGCCGGTTTCTGCGCTTCACGGCACTCCGCCTGTGCGGGGTGCCGTGTTTGTTTCCGTTAGCGTCTGGTTTGGTTGGGGTTGTGCTCATCAGTCGCCTATCTTCGCCAGACCTGCTCCCAACTCCATCGTGCCGATGTTAACCCGTTTGCTTGTCCTCGTCCTCTGCGTGCTCGTGTGGGCTGCGCCGATCTCGGCTCAGGACTTTACCCTTCAAGCCACCTATGGCGATGTGGATCTCGACGAGGGGTTTCTCCCGGACCCCTACGATGTGGAGTTGACGGCCGGCGGGTCGATCGACGTGAACGTGGGCGGCTGTTCGTATGGCTACGTGGCCAACGCGCCCGATGTCAAGTTCCGCTACGCCACCAGCGGGGGCTCCAACCTCTACATCTACGGTATCTCCGGCGACGACACGACGCTGCTCATCAACACGCCCAATGGCTCATGGCTGTGCGATGACGACAGCTACGGCGACGGTGACCCCATCGTGGTGATCCCGAATGCCCCGGCCGGGCGCTACGATATCTGGATCGGGACCTACAGCGACGAACTGTCTCCAGCAACCCTCTACCTCTCGGAGATCGACCCGCGAGACAGTGGCGATGGTGCAAGTGGCTACACCGGTGGGCAGGCGCCGGATCTCTCGCTCGAGCCGACCTTCGGGTTTGTCGAGCTGGATGAAGGGTTTCTGCCCGATCCCAGCGAAGTCGAGCTGACCGCAGGGGGCTCGGTGGATGTGAACGTGGGCGGCTGTTCGTACGGCTACGTGGCCAACGCGCCCGATGTCAAGTTCCGCTACGCCACCAGCGGCGACTCGGATCTGTACATCTATGCCATCTCCGGCGACGACACGACGCTGCTCATCAACACCGCCACCGGCTCATGGCTGTGCGATGACGACAGCTACGGCGACGGCGACCCCATCGTGGTGATCCCGAATGCCCCGGCCGGCCGCTATGACATTTGGGTGGGGACCTACGGTGATGATCTCGCCCCTGCCTCGCTGTATATCTCGGAGATCGACCCGCGCTAGTGCCGATCCGTGTAGAGGTGAGGGCCCCATGCGAAGACGGGCGGGCGCCGCGTTTTCGCCGGGGCTGCATCCCCGTTTCGTTGGAGCCGTACGGGGTGGGCTGCTACCTTCTGTCCTTCCTTCCCCTTATCCGCCCTACCGCTTCATGTCTCGCTTTCTGACTCTGCTCGGCCTCGGCGTGCTGGTGCTCACCGTCTCTACCGCTGCCGCGCAGCCCAATCCTGCGCTCGTCCCGACGTTCGGAACGGTTTCGCTCACCTCCGGCTTCACGCCTGACCCGCACACGGTTGAGGTCACCCTCGGAAGCGACGGCGTGGAAGCGCCCGCGGAGGCGGGGTGCCCCGGCACGTTCCAGGTTGCCCCCGATGTCGATCTCCAGTTCGAGACGGACAGTGTGCTGCCGCTCCACCTCTACGTCCGCTCTTCGACCGACACCGTGCTCCTCGTCAACCTGCCAGATGGCTCGTGGATCTGCAACGACGACGGCAACAGCCTCGACCCGGATCTGCTGATTGACGATCCCCAAGAAGGCCTCTACGACATCTGGGTGGGCAGCTACAGCGCGGTCGGTGAAGGCTCCGCCACGCTCTACATGTCTGAGTTCGAGGAGGCCGAGATGATGGTAGACGCCGCTCCTGCGGATGCCTCGATCCACCTCGACTCTGGCTTCGAGCCCGATCCGCACAGCGTCGACGTGACGGCGGGGGGCGCGGACCTCGTTCCCTACGACGGATGCAACGGCTATGTGGACAGTTTCGCGCCCGATGCCGCCCTCGTCCTCGAAACCGATGGCAGCCTGCCGCTCTACATCTACGCCGATGCTGCCGAGGGCGATGACCTGACCCTCACCGTCATCACGCCCGAGGGCGATGTGCTTTGCAACGACGACGCAGCTGACCTCAACCCGGGACTCGTACTGGATGAGCCGACCACGGGTCGCTACGCCGTCTGGGTAGGCACCTTCGCGTCGCGCTCGCAGGGTGACGCCGATGTACCGGCTACGTTGTACTTCTCCGAAGTTGAAGGCCCTACGGCTGAAAGCATTGATGACTTCGATGCGGACATGGACTTCGAGTACAGCGGTGGCGAGGAGCTGAGTGTCTTTGCCGCGCCCTCGCATGGCACCCTGTCGCTTGCTCCCGGCTTTCTCCCGGATCCGCACGATGTCACGGTGGAAGCGGGCGGCGGCGATGGCATGCCGGTCAACGGCCCGGGCTGTGCGGGGAGTATCGATGCCGCCGCGCCGACGATGAACGTCATGTACGGCGAAGGGGGCAGCACACTCGCTTTCTACCTCGACTCTGAGATCGACACCACGCTGCTGATCAGCCTCCCCGACGGGAATTGGCTCTGCAGCGACGACGAGTTGGGCCGCAACCCGGCCATCGTTGTTGAGGACCCGCCGGGTGGCCTCTACAACGTCTGGGTGGGCGCGTATTCGCAGGACAATGCGGGCGCGAGCGCCACGGTGCACGTGTCAGAGTCCGATCCGCGATAACACGCGGTTTCCCCCGATTCGAGCGTGAAACCCGCCCGGTGTCCCGTGAAACGGACGCCGGGCGGCTACTATTTGTAGCAACCGCAGGACCACGGAAGGGCTTGGCCCACGGAAGCGCTGTGGCACTGGCTTTGTTGGGGCTTTCGGATGCTCAGCGTACTTTGTGCGTTCCTGACACACTGGAGCACTCCCCTACCATCCTCCTGTGAACCCATGACGATGTTTACCAACCCGATGCGCTTGGCCCTGCTCATGCTGGGTCTGATGCTGGCCGCCAGCACGGCGCAGGCACAGCCCGACTGGCGTGCACAGCCCATGTTCGGGACCGTCAACCTGCAGGCGGGCTTTTCACCGGACCCGCACACGGTTTCTATTCGTGCCGGGGGCGCGGACCGCAATGCGATCTCGGGGAGCGGCTGTGCCGGGTACATCAACAACGCCCAGCCAGACGTAGACCTCAACTATGAGGCAGGCCGCAGCCGCCTCTACATCTACGTCGTCTCCGGCACTGACACGACGCTGCTCGTCAATGATGCCAACGGCAACTGGCACTGCAGCGACGATTACGAGGGGAGTAACCCCGCTGTGGTCTTGCCCAACCCATCCACGGGCAACTACAACATCTGGGTGGGTACGTACGACCGGAACGACTCCGGCGCCCGCGCGACAGTCTACATCTCCGAGTTGACGCCGCGCTGGTAGTCCCGCTGACGCTGCGTATCGGGTCTTACTCCTGATCGGTACGCAGCCGGTCCAGGAGGCTGGATAGCGTCTGGAGCTCCTCGTCAGAGAGGTGACGCGTCAGCCGCCCAATGGCCTGATCCATCGGGTCGTCGAGGCGGCTGAGGAGGTCGAGGCCCTTGTCGGTAATCGAGACCTCGACGACGCGGCGGTCATGCTCGGCTCGGCAGCGGGCGATGAGGGCTGCCCGTTCGAGGCGAACCAGCAGCCGCGTCACGTCCGGGGTCCGGTCCAAGAGACGCTCGGCGATGTCCGAGCAGGTCTGCGGGCGTGGGTGGGTGCCGCGCAGGATGCGTAGCACGTTGTACTGGGCGGGCGTGATCTCCAGTGGAGCCAGCGTGGCTGCAAACTCGCTCGTCACCCACGACTCTGTGACCAACACGTTGAGAAGCGCCTCTTGGGCAGCCGAGGAGAACTGAGGCTGATGGATGAGTTCGGAAAGATGCACAGGATCAGGCACTAGCGGGAGGGCCGCTCATACCGCCGCCAGGGTTCCAGGGGTTCCGCGCTCACGTCATTCCGGGATATTCTTGGGGTCTTGCAGGAGCGGTGTCTGCTGCGTGCGTTCCACGGCGGGCAGCGTGAACGCGAAGGTGGAGCCGTAGCCCGAGCGGCTCTCGATGGCCAGGCGCTGCCCGTGCGCTTCGAGGATATGCTTGACGATGGCGAGGCCAAGGCCGGTGCCGCCCTGCTCGCGCGAGCGGCTCTTGTCCACCCGGAAGAAGCGCTCCGTGAGCCGAGGGAGTACCTCTGGCGGGATGCCCAGGCCGTTGTCCACCACCGCCACCCGCACAGAGCGTTCGTCGGGTTGGAGGCGCGCCGTGACCTCCACATGTCCACCGGGCTCGTTGTACTTGATCGCGTTTTCTACAAGGTTGGCCAGCACCTGCCGAAGCCGATCGCGGTCTCCGAGGACGGCGGGCAACGTCGCAGAGAGTTGCGCACGGAGCACGACATCGCGATCCTGCGCCCTCATCTCCAACGACTCGACCGTTTCCTGAATCAGCTCGCACAGATTGATGGGCTCCATCGTCATCTGCAACTCGCCCGTTTCGATGCGAGCGATCTCAGCGAGGTCGCGGGTCAGCGCGTCTAGGCGGTGGGCGTTGGAGAGGATCTTCTCGACGAAGCGCCGCCGTACGCCTTCGTCGTCCAGGGCGCCGTCGAGGAGCGACTCCGCGAAGCCCGAGACGGCAAAGATGGGCGTACGGAGTTCATGGCTCACGTCGCCGAGGTACTCGCGGCGGTAGTTCTCCAGTTGCTCCAGCCGTTCGATCTCCTGCTGAAGCGCGCGACCGGCCCGATACGCTTGCTGGATCAGGGCATCCAGTTCATCACGCTGGTCGGTTCGTTTCAGGTGCGCGAGCCCCTCGAAGCGGCGTTTGCGCGCCTCGCGGAGGGTCGCCCGGGCCAGTTCCAGACGGCGCGCGACCATACTCGTCGCAGCGAGGTAAGCTGCCGCGGCGGCGCCGACGCCCAGGACGAAGGCTTGCATCCAGCCCGGGAGCGGAATGATGAGCAGCAGCAGCGCCAGTCCGGCCACCGCTCCGGCTACCGCCATCGCGATGCGCAGCGCGAGTCGGTTGAAGGGGCGTACGGCAGCCATAGGGATTGGGGCAGAAGGCGCGCTATGATACCCCGTGCTGGGCTAGAGCGCCTCGGCGAATGTGTAGCCGACGCCCTTCACCGTTTCGATGTACGCGCTGCCCAGCTTCTCGCGGATCTTGCGCACGTGCACGTCTACCGTCCGGTCCACGACGTACACGTTGGTCCCCCACACGCTGTCGAGGAGTTCTTCGCGCGTGAAGACGCGGCCCGGGTGCGAGGCCAGGAAGTAGAGCAATTCGAACTCCTTGCGCGGCAGCCGATGCGTTTCCTCGCTGCGCTCCACGACGTAGCGCTCCCGGTCGATCAGCAGATCGTGCGCGCGCAGGAGCGCGGTAGAGGCCGACTCTTCCCGTGCACTGCGTCGGACCAGGGCCCGTACACGGCTGACGAACAGCTTCGGCGAGATCGGCTTGGGCAGATAGTCGTCGGCACCCGCTTCGAGCCCGGCAATCTCGTCGCGCTCGCTCGTGCGCGCGGTGAGCATCAGGATGGGCGTCAGGCGCAGCCGCGCATCCTCGCGGAGGTGCTCACACACGGCCACACCGTCCATCTTCGGCATCATGATGTCCAGCACGATCACATCCGGCGTCTCGTCCTCGGCCATCCGCAGCCCCTCGACGCCGTCGCGGGCAATCAGCACGCGGAAGCCGTCGCGTTCGAGCGAGTAGCTGAGGAGCTCCAGCAGATCGGGCTCATCGTCTACGAGCAGGACCGTGGGCTCGGAGGTGGGGCCAGAGGCCGGATCGGGCGCAGCGGACATGGACCAGCGTGGGAGGCAGGACAGAGGCGCAACCTACCCCCGTCCGATTACGCCAATGTTACCGAGCCTGCCGCGCGGGGCGTTTCACTGAATCCCCACGCCCGCGCCGATTCGGTTGAATGGAACTACGACCTAGAACGGTTACTCAGCTCTGCCGGAGGGCGAGCCGAATCAACTCCTCGGCCGATTGCACCCCGGCGTGCTCGCGCAGCGCCTTGCGGAGCCGCTTCTCGGCCTCGGCCCGGCTGAGGCCGAGCGATTCAAGCCCGGCGCGCGCGTCAGCACGGGCCTGAGCCATCGCTCCGTCGCCGCCCAGCGCGCCAAGTGGTTCGAGCCCGTCCAGGTTGGCGAGGCGGTCGCGTAGTTCCACGATCAGGCGCTCGGCCGTCTTCTTCCCCACCCCAGGGATGCGAGTCAGCATGGCTGCATCGCCCGCCACCACCACGTCGCGCAGTTCGTTGGGGCTCATGGCCGAGAGGGCTGCGAGGGCCAGCTTTGGGCCGATGCCGGATACCCCGATCATCGTCTCGAAGATCGTGCGCTCGGCGTCGCTGGCGAAGCCGTAGAGGGTCTGGCTGTCCTCGCGGACGATGAACGTGGCAAGCAGCTTGGCCGGTTTGCCTGCCGCGGGCAGCTTGTCGAACGACGAGGCCGGAATGAGGAGGCGATAGCCGAGCCCCTGCACATCGATGATGGCTTCCGTCGGACGTTTTTCGACGAGCGAGCCGGAGACGTAGGTGATCACGAAGTCGAGGATTGCATGGGCAAACGCGGCAAGGTAACGTGCAGGGCTGCCACCTTCCTGTCATCGCGCGAACCTCCGGCAAGACTCACCGTTCCAGATCGGAGAAGGTCGCTCGCTAGCCATGCCGCGCACGAAATCGTTCGATCCTGCTGAGGTGCTCGACCGCGCCGCCGACCTGTTCTGGGCGCGCGGCTACGAGTCCGTGTCTATTCAGGATCTCGTGGACCACCTCGGCCTTAGCCGCTCCAGCCTCTACGAGACGTTCGGCGACAAGCAGCACCTCTACCTCGCCGCACTCGACCGATACCGGCGTGCCGCCGGGGGCCGGATGCTGGCCGACCTGAACGCCTCGTCGCCGAAGGCGGGCATCCGGCGGCATTTCGAGCGGATGATGCAGGAAGCACTAGACCAGCACGGCCGCTGGGGGTGTTTCATGACCAACGCCACCATCGAGCGCGGGCCACTCGACCCAGAGACCGATGCCGTCACGCAGGCGAGCCGCGATGCCATGATTGCGGCGTTCGAGCAAACGATCCGACGGGCGCAGCGCGCCGGGGAGATTCCGAAGGCGAAGAACGCCCTCGCCCTCGCCCGCTTTCTGGCCGGAGCCGTCTATGGCCTCCGCACGCTCGCCCGCAGTGGCGCCGGCCGCCCCACGCTGGCGGATTTCGTAAACGTTACCATCGGCGCACTGGACTAGCGGGCGAGTCGGCAGGGAACAAGGGACAGGCGAGGCGAATAGTTGTTATAACAAATATTATGTGCGGGAGCTGTATCGGTTCCTCGCTCCTCCTACCCCCTCGCGTTATGTCTACCCTCTCCGGAAAAGTCGCCCTCGTTACCGGCGGCAGCCGCGGTATCGGTGCCGCCATCGCCCGTCGCCTTGCCACCGACGCCGCCGATGCAGACGCCGTTGCCGCGCTCATCCAGCAGGTCGTTGAGCGGTTCGGGCAACTCGATATTCTCGTCAACAACGCCGGTATCTACCACACGGGTCCAGTAGCTCATACCGATGACGACGCGTATGACCAAACCTTCGACACCAACGTCCGTGCGGTCTTCGCGGCCGTCCGTGCGGCCACGGAGTCGATCCGCGACGGCGGGCGCATCATCACCATCGGCAGTGTGGCCGCGCTGAACGGCTTTCCCGGCGGCAGCGTGTATGGCGCGAGCAAGGCCGCCATCGCCGCGATGACCCGCTCATGGGCGCGCGAGTTCGGACAGCGCGGCATCACGGTCAACGTGGTGCATCCTGGCCCCATCGACACGGACATGAACCCGGCCGATAGCGAGTACGCCCCGATGCAGGCGCAGATGACGGCGCTCGGCCGCTATGGCACGGCCGAAGAGATCGCATCGTCTGTCGCGTTTCTGGCCAGCCCGGAGGCGAGCTACGTCACCGGAGCAGAGCTGGTCGTAGACGGCGGCATGAACGCCTGACCCGTCGAGACCCTCACACGTCTGGCGCTTCGGCGGCGGGCGTGACCTCGGGTTCCGCCACGCGCGTGCGCTGCATGACGATAGGCACCCGCCGCCCGACGCCGAACGCCTTCGGGCTCACGCGCAGGCCCGGGGCCGCCTGCCGCCGTTTGTACTCGTTGCGGTCCACCATCCGCGCCACGCGTTCCACGAGGGCCCGGTCATACCTCGTCAGCCCGACGATGGCGTCCATGCCGAGGTGCTCCTCGACGTAGTGCAGCAAGATCTGGTCGAGGACGGCGTAGGGCGGCAGCGAGTCCTGGTCCACTTGGCCCGGTTTCAGTTCGGCGCTCGGTGGTTTCGTGATCGTGTTCTCGGGGATGAGTGCGTGCCCGGCCCGTTCGTTGATGTAGCGCGCGAGCGCGTAGACCTGCGTCTTGAACACGTCGGAGAGCACGGCGAGGCCGCCCGACATGTCGCCGTAGAGCGTGGCGTAGCCGACGGCCATCTCGCTCTTGTTGCCCGTGGTGAGGAGGAGATACCCGAACTTGTTGGAGACCGCCATCAGCGTGACGCCGCGGGCGCGGGCCTGGATATTCTCCTCCGCGATGCCCTCCTCCGTCCCGGCGAAGAGCGGCGCGAGCATCTGCCCGAAAGCATCCACGGCCGGGCGGATGCTGATGTCGTGGAAGTCGATGCCCAAGTTGGCGGCCAGCGTTTCCGAGTCCGACACCGAGCCTGCCGACGAATACTTCGAGGGCATCGTGATGCCGACGACGCGTTCGGGCCCGAGGGCCTCCACGGCGAGCGCGCACGTCACCGCCGAGTCGATGCCGCCCGATAGGCCGACAAGCGTTTTCTCGAACACGCCCGCCCCTGTCTTCTCGACGTAGTCGCGGATGCCGAGCACGAGCGCATCGTGGATCTGCGCGATGGGTGCGGGCGGACGTGCCACGGGCGCTGCTGGTGGCGCGACGTCATCCATATCCCAGACGTGGAACGCCTCCTCGAAGAGGCGCGCGCGCCAGAGGATCGTGCCGTCGGTGTCGTGGACGCGGCTGTCGCCGTCGAAGATCAACTCCGTGTTGGCGCCCACTTGGTTGACGTAGACGAACGGGACGCCATGCTCGCGGCAGCTCCCCTGGATCAGCAGCGTCCGCTCCTCGGGTTTGCCGAGCGCGAACGGCGATGCCGAGATGTTGACGAATAGATCGATGCCGAGCGCCGCCAACTCGTCGATGGGATTGGCCGCGTAGAGGTGATAGGGGGCCTGTTCCTCGTTGTTCCACATGTCCTCGCAGATGTGGAGCCCAAGCCGCAGCCCGCGAAACGAAACCACGCGCCGGTCCGGGCACGGCTCGAAGTAGCGATACTCGTCGAACACGTCGTAGGTGGGCAGCAGCGTCTTGTAGGCCGCATCCACCACCTCGTCCCCGTCGATCAGCAGCGCCGCGTTGTAGAGCCGCTTGCCGGTGCCGTCCTCGTTTCGCACTGGCGCCCCGATGAGCAGGCCGAGGCCCTCGGGTGCTTCAGCGGCGAGGTGCGCCACGGCCGTCTCCACATCGCGGATGAACGCCGAGCGATCCAGGAGATCCTGCGGCGGATAGCCCGTCACGCACAACTCGGTGAAGATCGCGAGGTCGGCCTCCGCCTCGGCCGCACGTCGCGCGTAGGCGAGGATCGTGGCGACGTTACCGGCGAGGTCGCCGACGGTGGGGTTGAACTGACAGAGGGCAAGGCGCATCGGCAGGCAGGGTAGCGTTCCCCGATGAACCACGTCCTCGCCAATCCGATCCCGTCGCCCGAGCCGAGCGCGCTTACAGCGGAGCCGACCAGACGACCCGCTTCAGGTCCGACTCGAAGCGCTCGACGTGGCTGTACACGAAGGAAGCGCCATCGGGCGCCATCGACACAACGCGCTGGTTGCCCGGGAGGACCGCGGGGAAGCGCGCCAGCACGCGTTCACGATTCGTGTCCGGGGCGATGCGCACCAACTCCGGCTCCTCGGCTTCGCGCACGACCACAAGGCCAGCGCGCGTCACGTCCCACGCGCCCCAGGCCGACGCACTCGGGTAGGCGAGCACACGGGTTTCGGGGCCATCGGGCAGCGGTTTCTGCCACAGACCGTCCTCGCCGTGGCGCGTGAAGTAGAGCACTGCCCCATCCGGCCGCTCCAGCGCCGCGTATCCGCCCCAGTGCGTGATTTGCCGGATCACCCCATCCGACGGTCGGAGGGCATAGGTCTGCCACGCACCGTCCTGATTGGACGCATAGTAGATCCACATGCCATCGTGCGACCACGACGCGTGGACCTCGTCGTGCGGCGTGTCGGTGAGACGCTCCACCGGGCCGCCCTCGGCCGCGACGGTGTAGAGGTCGGCCTGCCCCTCAGCACGGGCATCGAAGACGAGGCGGGTGCCCTCCGGCGACCACGCGGGTGGGCCCACATATGGCCCCGCGAAATGCGTCAGACGGCGCGGGCTGCGGCCATCGGCCTCGCTGACCCAGATCTCCGGCGCCACCTCGCGCACGGAGGCGAAGGCCAGCCGCAGCCCGTCGGGCGAGAGGCGGGGGTGCGAATCCCAGGTCGTGGACATGATGATCGGGCGGCTGATGGCGTCGTCCAGCCCGTGCTGCCAGATGTTGACCTCGATATCGGAGGCCGTGTAGACGAGTTGTCCGTTGGCGGCATCAAACGCGAGCCCGAAGAGGGGCTCCGTGCCGACGTAGAGCGTAGTCGGCTCGCCGCCGTCCAAGGGGATACGCCAGAGGCGGTAGCCCCCATCGAGCAACGAGGCGGCGAGTAGGGCGCGGCCGTCGTGGCTCCAGGCGAGGCCGAGGACCTCCCGCTCCCAGGTCGTGACGCGCCGTGGCGTGCTGTCCGGTAGGTCGAGCAGGTACACGTCGGCGATGCCGTCCAGCGTGGAGCGAACGAACGCCAAGCGCTGGCCGTTGGGGCTGAAAACCGGTTGCGCGTCGCCGACGCTCCCGGCCGAGGGGTCGGTGAGGGGCTGCTCGCTGCTGCCATCGAGCGCTACCCGGACGAGGCGGTTCGGGTCGTTGGGCCGCGCGCGATCTGAGAGGACGACGCTCTGGCCGTCGGGTGCCCAGGTGAGGGGGGCGCTCACAGCGACTCGCAGCCGAGCGATCAGGCGCTCGGCGCCCCCGATGGCGGGAATGACATACAGGTGCCGCTCGTTGTCTTGGTGCCGAGTGAACGCGATCAGCCGCCCGTCGGGTGACCACGCCGGATGGCGGTCCCGCGCTGCCGGATCCGTCAACGGCACGGGCTCTTCGGCTCCGATCTGCTTGACGAAGAGACCCATCGACGCGCTCTCGCCCTGGTCCCACGCAAAGGCGATGCGCTGGCCGTCTGGCGCAATGGCTGGGTCGCGCTCTTGACCGCGAAATGTGGTTAGCGGGATGGGCTGTGGGTTTGCCGGAGCCGGATCGGCCGTCGGCCAGAAAAGGACGGCCAGCGCCAGGCCCGCGAGGACCGCGCCGCCCCAGATCGCGGGACGCAGGCGCGACGGCAGGAAGGCGGATGGAGAGGGCGCGATGAAATCACTCGCGTCCGGCTCGATCTCCACCGGAGCGATGAGCCGGTACCCCGCCTTGGGGATGGTCTCGATCATACGTGCGTCGCGGGCCCGATCGCCAAGGGCGCGGCGCAGCTTGGAGATGGCCTGCGTGAGCGCCTCGTCCTGCGCATAGCCGTCGGGCCACACGGCGTCGAGCAAGTCCTCGCGCGAAACGACCTCGCCCGGCTGCGCCGCCAGCAGGCAGAGCACGCGCATCAGCCGGGGCTCGACCTTCTCGACGGTGCCGTTGCGATGGATCTGATGCAGCGAGGGGAGCACGCGCACCATCGACCCGAGTTGAAACGGGCGGCCGAGTTCTGCCGGAAGCGAGGGGGCGAGGGGCGAGATCTGCATGGATGAGAAGAAAACAACCTGTCCGCAACCTTTCCTTCAGGAGGTCGGGCCGTTGCACGGGGTACGCTTGAGGTCGATAGGGCGCCCGTTGGTGCTGCCTGTCTGGCTGGTCTGAAGTCGGTAGGCGAAAGAACGTACGCGTGCCTACCCACAACGTTGCGAGGAGAGGGGGATTCCCCCCCGCTCTGCCCCTGTCCACAGGCCCGGCCCCCATGCGCCTGCTTCCGATTCCTTTCTTCATTGTCCTCACGCTACTTCTTTCGATGGGGACGCAGGCGCAAGAGCCACCGCCCGGTGCCTATCGGTTCGAGGAGGTTCGGGTCCCGCTGTCGGATGGCGTGCATCTCCAGGCGGACCTATACCTCCCGGAAGCGGAGGGCGCCCATCCGGTGGCGCTGTACGTTCCGCCCTACAACCCAACCAGCCCCCATCGCCAGCGCCGGGCCGCGTATCTGGCGGAGCACGGCTATGCCACGGTTGTGCTGAGCCCGCGCGGAAAGTTCGGGTCGGAAGGGGTCTACCTGCCCTTCATCGACGAGACCCCCGATCTGCTGGACGCGCTGGAGTGGATGCTGGACCAGCCCTGGTCTGACGGGCGGGTCGGGATCTACGGGAGCTCCTCGTCGAGTTATTCCGGTCAGTTGCTGGCAGCGACGGGCCATCCGGCCATCCGTGCGCTCGTCAACCACTCCGGCCTGACGGACTCACGCGAGCTGTTCTTCCCAGGTGGGGCGTTTCGCCTCAACACGCTCTACCCTTGGCTGTCGTTCATCTATCTGGAAGAACGCTTTGCGCCCGATCAGTGGCCGGGCCGGTTTGCGCAACGGCCACTCGCCGCCGGATTCCCATGGGCGCCGGGTACGCTCTACCGCATGGCCGAGGGTATGGTGCCCGTCGTACACATCCAGGTGCCGGTATTGCACCTTACAGGATGGAACGATGTTGTGTACCGGCATACGCTCACACTCTACGAAGGGATTGTGCAGGCCCAGGACGGCACCGTGCCGCAGGCGCTGATGGTCGGGCCGTGGATGCACAATTACGACGGCGAGCAGACGCAATTTGGCGACGAGGACTATGGCGCCGCGAGTGTGTTCTCCCAGGTGGACGATTTCCGCTCCGTCGTGGCCTGGTTCGACCGCTATGTGAAAGGGATCGACAACGGCGTCGATGCGGGCGTCCGCCTGTTCGTGATGGGTGAAAACCGCTGGCTCGAGGCCGAGCGCTGGCCCGTGGAAGGCGCGACCGGTCAGCGCTGGTATCTGGCTCCACCCGAGGACGACGGGAGTGGGTACGCGGGGCAGTTGGTGCAGGACGCGCCCATGGGCGAGGGCACCGCGTCGTACACCTACGATCCGAGCAATCCAGTCCTCACCTACGGGGGCGTCAATTCGCACCTCTTTCCAGCTGAGGCTGGGCCCCTCGATCAGGCGCGGTTCATGGAGCGCCCCGATGTTCTGGCATTCGCCTCCCGTCCGCTGAGTCAAGCGCAGACGCTGCTGGGACGCCTCTGCGTGGTGCTCCACGCCTCAACGGACGCGCCGGATACGGACTTCGTAGCCAAGCTGGTCGTGATCCAGCCCGATGGATACCAGCGCATCGTGGAGGATGGCATCGTTCGCGCCCGATACCGGCACGGCTATCCCCGCCCGGCGTCGGCTCTGGAGCCGGGCGAGGTCTACCGCTTCGAACTCGATCTGGGCTGGACGGCGCTGCGCCTCAATGCAGGGGATCGGCTCGGTGTGCACATCTCCAGCAGCAACTTTCCCAAATATGACCTCAATCCGAACACCGGAATGGATCCGCTCCAAGCCAGCGACTTCCGCTCAGCGAATCAGACCGTACACTTCTCAGCCACATACCCGTCGTATCTGGACGTGGAGGTCTTGACCGACGCCTCGCCCTGACTGGAGGGTTCACGCTCCTGCACGCTTCTTCTGCTGCTATGCGCGCTGTCTTCCCCCTGCTCACCACCGTCTTGCTTGTCGCTGGCTGTCAACCGACGAGCGGCCCGGCTATCGTGCACGATCCGCCCCAACCTCGGAGCGGCTACGCGATGGCCTACGATGCCGCCCACGACCGCGTCGTTCTCTTCGGGGGCTCCGATTCGACCTACCAGCGACTTGGCGACACCTGGGTGTGGGCGGACGAGGCATGGATGCCCTTGGAAACCGCCGCCAGCCCTCCGGCACGGAGCGACGCGCAGCTGACGTACGATGCCGCGCGCAGCCAGCTCGTCCTTTTCGGCGGGCTCAGTGCCGACCGCGAACTCCTCGCCGACACTTGGCTCCTCGACGATACCACATGGGTGCAGGTGGAGTCGTCCGCACCCCCCGCGCGCCAGATGGCCGCGATGACCTACGACGCCGACCGCGCACGTGTAGTGCTGTTCGGCGGACAGGGAGACGACCGAGCGCTCCTGGGCGATACGTGGGAATGGGATGGCGCGCAGTGGACACAGCAGGGCGCGGAGGGGGCTCCCCCGCCGCGGGCCTCGCACGGGCTGGCCTACGATGCGGCGCGTCGCCAGACCGTCCTCGTGGCGGGGTACGACGACGATCTGATGGACGACACGTGGATGTGGGACGGCGAGCAATGGCGGCAGGCCGAAGACACGGGCCTGCCGCCGCGGCTCCACGCCGCGCTCGCATACGACGAGGTTGGCGAGCGGCTGCTCCTTTTCGGAGGCTTCGGTGCGGAAGGGCGCGAGGCCACGCTGCTCGCCTGGGACGGTACACGCTGGACCGCCATCGGCGGCGACCATCCCACCGCGCGGGCGGAGCACGAAGGCGTCTACGTGCCCGGCGAGGGCTTCCTCATCTTCGGCGGCGTCATCGACCAAGGCATGGACTACGACGAACGCGTCAAGACCAACGATCTCTGGCGCTACGACGGCGCGCAGTGGCACGGCGTCGGCCCCTTCGCCCCCTGAACCGTTTTTGTTGACCTCTCCCCTTCCTCCCAGCATGTCTCGCCTACTCCTTGCGCTTCTTGCCCTCGCTGTTCTGACGCCCCTTCCAGGACGAACCCTCCACGCCCAGTCGGCCACCGACGGGCGGCTCTTCGACCAGGGCCGCACCATGACAGAGCGCAGCCCCCGCGCCGACGCCACCCTCGACCAGATGAAAGCCCTCCTGGGCCAGTGGGACGTGGCCGTCACGACGCACCCGACCGACTCGACCACGCACGAGGCACAGGGGCACGCCGAGATCACCTACATGAACCGCGGTTACGCCTACCAGGAGCGCCGTCGCGTGCCGGGCTACGATGAAGCCGGGCGAGAAACGGACGTGATGGCGTTCCTAGTGTTCACGCCAGCCGTGCAGGAATGGGCGTTGGGGGAAGTGAGCACCTACACCGAGCACGTCGAACTCTACAACGGCGATCCGAGGACGGACGACCGGCTCGTGCTGAGCACCTCGGTGCGGCGGCGCGGCGGGACGCGTCTGATCCACTACCGCGTGACCTACACGATCACATCAGCCGAGGCGTTTACCGTCGTTATGGACCGCTCTGTGGATGACGAGCCGTGGGTGGTGCTCGAAGAGCGGCGCTACACTCGCCGGGCGCCGTCAGCCGACTTCATGGCCGTCCGCGAGGACTGGGGCGCGCCGGCCCCCGGCCTTCCCGAGGCCGCGCGGCAGTTTGATTTCCTCATCGGGACATGGGGCGCCGCGCACCGCATCAACCTCGGCGGCAACTGGATCCAGTACCCCTCCACCACGACGGCCTCGTACGTGCTCGGCGGGCGTGGCATCTTGGAGTACTCGTGGTTCAATACCGACCCGAATCTGCCCGATGCAGCCACGTCCATCCTGCGGATCTACAACCGTGTGGAGCGGCGCTGGGAGTCGCTCTACCTCACCAACCGAGGCAACGCGCTCCTCGACTTCGGCGGCGTCTGGGAGGGCGACCGGATGGTGCTCCACCTGTTCGACACTAACCTGACCGACCCGGTCACCCGCTTCGTCTTTCACGCCATCGAGCCCGACCGCTACCAGTGGTTCGCGGAGACGAGCCGCGACCGAGGGGAATCGTTTACGACGACCTGGACCATCGACATCACCCGGCAGTAAGGCGCATCGCCGATTGAAGGGGTGTGCCTTGCGGGCAGGGTGCCGCATGCTGATCCGCTGCCGCACCGAGTTCGCGAGGGAAGAAACATATTGGGGTATGTTTGAAGTATGATGCGCTCGGCAGCCTCCGCGCTGCAGCCCTCTACTCACCCCAATCCCTTCACCCTCAAGACCATGCGTACGTTCTTTGCAAACCTCTTCATCCTTGCCCTTCTCCTTGGCCCCGTCGGCCTCCTGACGGGCTGCGAAACCGAAACCCAACTCGAAGTCGAATCCGATGGCGACCGCGACGTGGACACCGAACTCGAGATGGACGACGACCTCGAAGCCGATCTCGAAGCGGCGGGCGACGCCGTCGGTGATGCCGTCGAAGGCACTGGTGAAGCCATCGAGGACGCTGCTCAGGAAGCCTCCGATGCCGTTGACGCGAACGTGGACCTCGGCGACGATGCTGAGATCCAGACCCTGGCCGACGACGACGACGACCAGGAAGACATGTAGGCGGCACTCAAGGTCTAAGCACTAGAC
>JABDIZ010000279.1 GCA_013003465.1 Rhodothermaceae bacterium | reverse complement strand
ACGCTCACGGAGGCGCACCGCCGGACCGTTGAAGCCTCGTATGATGCCGAGCTCGCGCGCCTCCGCGAGCAGGTGGAGGCGCAGGAAGTGCGCCGCCAGGACCTGATTACGCGGCGCGATGCGCTCCGGCAGGAGTACCTGGCGCTTAAGAATCGTATCACGGCGAAGAACGGCGCCGTGACTGATCTCGCGCGCGTGCGCCAGCGCCTCGATCAACTCGGGACCGAGCAAGCCGTGCTGGCCGCCCGCCGCGAAAAAGCGGAGCATCTTCAGGCCCAACTCGACGCCGAGGCCTTCCAGCCCGAGCGGCAGGCTGAGCGGACGCAGCTCCAGGATCAACTCGACGCTGAGCCGTTCGACGAGGCGCACTTTGAGGCGGTCAAGACGGAGGCCGCGCGTCTGGGCGACCGGTCCGCCCGGCTCAGCGACCTCGAAGCTCTCGCCGAGCGCCGCGACACGCTCGCGCGCACCATTGGCCAGCGCGAAGGCGAGCAGGTGCGGCTGCGTGCCGATCTGGAGCAGGGCACCACCCTCGGTCCGATTCGCCAGAAGCTTGAGGTATTGCAGCACCAACTCGCCGCGGTCGGCTACGACGGGGCGCGGCACGAGGCTGTTCGCCGCCAACTCAGTGCGCTCAAGGAGGCGCCGCAGGCCTTCATGCGGCTCATGGAAGCGCAGCGCAACCTCACCGCCTGGACCCGCCGTCGCGAAGCCCTCGTCACCGAACGGCAGGGTCTCGCAGCCGAAGAGGCGGAGCACCAGGAAAAGCTGACCGTTGTGGAAGCGCGCCTCGGTGATCGTGTGGCGCTTGAAGCCAAGCATGCCGCCAAGGCCCGCGCGCGGGGCGAGGTGGAAGCCGAGTTGAGTACGGCGCAAAACCGCCTCGGTGCGCTCAAGGAGCGCCTCGACCGGTGTGCGCAGGACCGGGCCGCGCTCAAAGAGGCGCGTGCCGACCACAAAGAGGCTAAGCGCGAATCGGCGCTGTACCGGCACCTCCGGAGTGCGTTCGGCAAGCACGGCATCCCGTCGCTCATCATTGAGGAGACGCTGCCCGAGATCGAGGACCGCGCCAACGAACTGCTCGAGCGTCTCTCCAGTGGGCGCACGCGCGTGGCGCTCGAAACGCTCAAGGACAAAAAGACCGGCGGTACTAAAGAGACGCTCGACATCCGCATCACCGACGAGCAGGGCGTGGCCCGTAGCTACGAGACGTTCTCGGGCGGCGAGGCCTTTCGTGTCAACTTCGCCCTCCGCATCGCGCTGGCGCAGCTCCTGGCCGAGCGCAGCGGCGTTCGCATCCGCACGTTGGTCGTGGACGAGGGCTTTGGGACGCAGGACCAGGCGGGCATCCAGAACCTTGTGGAGGCCATCCGCACCATTCAGGACGATTTCGACAAGATCCTCGTCATTACCCACCTCGACGAGTTGAAAGACGCATTCCCGATCCGCATCGAGGTGACCAAGCGGCCCGTGGAGGGCTCGACGTTCGAGATCGTGGGGGTGTAGCGGGTCTGGCTTCGCCATTCTGGCGGGTCGTCATCCGTGTCGGGACCGCTGATGGGTCAGCACACGCACTACGCAACAGGAGCCGTTATTGCAAGTCAGGCCGGTACTAGCTGCCGCCCGCGCCGCATCACCACTAGCCCGCCGATGATCAGGACGCCGCCGAAGACCTGCGCCCACGTGATAGGCTCGCCGAGCACAACGAGCGCCGCCAGCAGCGCCACGAACGGCACGAGGTTCGAGAACACGGCCGTCTGCGACGGGCCGACGCGGCGCACGGCCACGTTCCAGAGGTAGTAGGCGAGGCCCGTGGAGAGGCCGCCGGAGAAGAGGAGCGCGAGCCACGTCCACCCATCAACGGCCGCCCAGTCCGTGGCCGGGAGCGTGAAGAGACCGAGGGCGATCAGGATCGGCATGGCGACGAGCACACCGAAGAAGGTGAAGGCGAGGGGATCGGCCCCGCGGGCCATCACGGGGCGGCTCAGGACGGTGTAGAGGGCCCACATCACGGCGCCTGCGAGCATCAGCATGTTGCCCACGAATGCGTCGCTGGAGAAATCCACCTGGCCCTCGCCCGCCAGCACAACCGTGAGCACGCCGACGAACGAGAGCAGCACACCTGCCCACTGCGCTGAGTGAAGCCGGTCCACGCCCGACAAGTGGCCGATGAGGGCCGTCCAGATGGGCGCCGAGGCGATGATGAGCGCTGCACTCCCGGCCGTCGTATTCGCTACGCCGAGGATGAAGAACACCTGGTAGCCGACATGCCCGATGAGGCCCAGCCCGCCGATGGTCCACGGCTGCTTGCGGAAGGCCCCGGCGAAGGCGCGGCCCTGCCGCCGGGCCTCGGCCGCCCAGAGCGCCCCCAGCACGGCAATGGAGACCAGAAACCGGAAGAGGTTAACGGTGAAGGGCGGCATCACCGCCAGCGGGACCTTGATGATCGGGAAGTTGAGGCCCCAGATCAGAACGACCAGAAGGAGGGCGGCGTCGTAGCGCCGGTCGGAGCGAAGCACAGGCGTGGGCGGATAGCGCGCCATGAACGCTACGCCGCCGGCAGGGTTCGACCCTTGCGATAGAGGGTTGATGCAGTCTAGTTTCCCCGTATGAAGACCGACACGATCAAAAAACTCTACTACTCGATCAGCGAGGTCAGCGAGATCACCGGCCTCAAGGCCCACGTGCTGCGCTACTGGGAGACCGAGTTCGAGCAACTCCGCCCCAAAAAAAACCGCGCGGGCAACCGGACCTACACGGCCCGCGACATCGAGATCGTCGAGCGCATCCAGCATCTGCTCCGCGACGAGAAGTACACCATCGAAGGCGCACGGCAAGCCTTAGCGCGGGGCGCCCCGGCGCCGGGTGCCGCATCGCACGAGGAACTCGCGGAGCTCCGTGCGTTTTTAGAGGACGTGTTGAACCGCCTCCCTTGATCGCTGTACCTTTTGACGACTCGGGTAGTGGCGCAGCTCGGTAGCGCGCCTGCCTGGGGGGCAGGAGGTCGTGGGTTCAAATCCCGCCTACCCGACCAGCCCGGTGTCTGTCAGCAGGCACCGGGCTTTCCCTTTAGGTGAAAGGATGCCGGGCCGTTATCGCATCGGCAGCAGCAACGTGCCGTGCATCTGCCCGTCGGCGGGCTGCATCACGATTCGAATGGCCTCGCCGCGCTGCTCCGCGCTCTGCGGCTCATACAGCAGCGGATCGTCATCAAATACCGCATACCCGGGGCGCGCGAGACGCAGGTCGGCGGTGCGTGCGGAGATATGGATGTGCCGGGCGTTGCGTGTTCCCGGATACGGGCCGGGGCGGACCGTCTGGAAGACGAAACGCCCTTCCGCATCGGCGACCACCGTGCCGAAAATGCGTGGCACGCGCTCGCCGTCGATTTCGGGATGGTAGCGTCCTTCCGCATCCGTGGCGAAGATGCGCACCACGGCTCTCGGGACCGTCTCCCCAGCCGGGCCGATCACCTGCCCTTCAATCGCAAGCCATTCTCCCGGCTCGTCCTCGGGCACGAGCGTGAGGTGGGAGACCGCGTGCCTCACCGCCGCCTCGTGAACGGCGTCCCGGAAGGCCGGTGTATCGCGAAGCTCCGAGAAGGCCGGTTCAAGCAGCGCACGCTGGTAGGCGCTCGAATCCGCTTCCAGCGCGACGCGCAAGGCCGTCATGGCGCCATCCTCGTCCGGGGCGCGGGCGCGTTCGACGGCACGCTCGAAGGCCTCGTCTGGCGCCACCGGCGCCTGGGCAGCACACGACATGACGAGCACGGCCATGCTTGTCATCAAGACCGCGATCCAAGCCACTGCGAGCTTCATGGGGTACCTCCGAATGAACGTTAGGGGACTGCGAGGGAGCCCGTAACCTAGCGGTACAGAAGACCAAAGAAAGAGGCGGTGAAGCGAGCGGCGCACCATGACGGCCGAGCGGTACGGCTTAGCGGCTCGGCGGGAACGCCTAGGGGCTGTGGACTACGGGTCTGTCACGCAGGGCTTGGTCGAGGTGAGCCCGGCGCCGACGACTGATCGGAAGGGAATCGCCGGTGTCCAAGCGCAGGGTGCCGTCGCGGCTCGCCGCCCCGATCACTTCGCGGACGCGTGTGGTGTTTACCAGGTACCCACGATGCACCCGTACGAACCCGTAGGGTGTGAGCATCTCCTCAAGAGCGCTCAAGCTGTGCCGGACCAGAACGGGGCCGCGATCGGTGTGGAGCCGAGCGCCAGGTGGGGCAGGCTCGGCCCATCCGGCCTCTTTGATATGCAGTTGGACAACGCCGATCGGTGTCGTCAGAACGACCGAGTCGGGGTCACGTTGCCGAATCTCGGGTGCGGATGGCTCGGATGCGACGGGACTTGTTGAGTCTTCAGGTCGGGGCACCGCATGCGTGCCATAGAGGCGCCTCCTCGTCTCGGCAAGGGAGGCGAGGAGCACGACGGCCCAGTAGGCCAGCACGCCGAGACCGACGACCTGCGGAGCGGATTTGTAGAAGGCCTGGCCGAACAGCGACCAGCGGATCGGGCTGGGGTGAAACGCCACGCGGATCGGAATGGAGACCAACAGGAAGAGCGTCCCGAACACCACGCTCGCGGCCGCATGCCCGAGTACACGGTGGAGGTGAGCCCGGTCGAGCGGGAATCGGCGAACCAGGGCGTATAGCACAGGCGTGGCCGGAATAAGCAGAAGCCAACTCACGCCTTGCCATGCGAAGGCCTGCATCCACGACAGTTGCTTCCCCGTGCTGAGTAAGTCCGCCCACTGATGGGTGGCCGTGAAGAGAGCCAGCATCGTCCAGGCCACGGCAGAGAGGCCCCAGATCGTTACACGGTGAGGTTCAGAGGAGAGAGCGAGTCGTGGGGGTTCCATGGCGCGTCTCTGTTGAGCGTGGACGGGATCTTGCAAGGTCAACGCATGATAGGCCTACAAGGCTGCATGACCGTGTCCAGTCGTGCGCCGGTACAGCGTCCGGTGAGCCGGACCGTGTGGTAGGACTATTCGCATGAGGCTACCCGGAGTGGCTTCTCGTTCGTATTCTGAGGCTCCGCCACTGCCTGCCGCGCCCCCCGATGGCCGCCTCTTTGTTCGAAGCCGATCTTCTCGCCGCCCGCGAACGCGCCGGTGTGACCATTCAGCAGATTCAGCAGGATACCCGCATCCCGGCTGACGTGATCGAACGGTTTGAAGCCGGTCGGCTGCTCGGCGATCCCGCCTTCAACGATGTGTACCTGAAGGCCTTCGTGCAGGCCTACGCCAGCGCGATTGGCCTCGTGCCGAGCGAAGTCTTGGAGGCGTACGAGATGGCTCGCACGGGTTCCTATCAAGGGGACCTGAATCCCGACGGGGCCACAACTCCCGCCGCGCCGCGTGCGGCAGAGCCGTCCTCGGTGGAGCCGGAGACCGTCTCGGTGCCAGAAGCGCCGCCGCAGACCCCGGAGCCGACCAAGCCAGTCACCCCGGACCCGAAGGAGGCCCTGCCGCCGGTCGAGGAGCAGGCAGCAGTAGGCGTTCCTGAGGCCGAGGACAAGACCTCTGCTCCCACAGACCAGGCCCCGGCGGTGGCTGCCCTCGCTGAAGCCCCGGCTGAGCCGACGGCAACCCCCCCTCCCACGCCGCCGCCCACCGCGCGCACGTCTACGGCACGAAGCGGCGGACGCACCTTCGACCGATCATGGGGGACCATCCTGGGCGTGACCGTCGTCATTGTGCTCGCTGTGGCGACGGTGCTGTGGCTGCTCTTCCGTGACTCCAGCCCGACCCCCGACCGCGAGGCAGAACTCGCCCGCGTCGATACGGCGCAGGCCACGACGCCCGACTCGGCGGCCGTGGAAGTCGCCCCGGTTTCCTCCGCGCCCCGCTTGGAACTCCCCATCCGCGTGACGGTCGTCGCGGGGGGCAATGGGTTGCAGAACTTTCGCGTCACGGAGGCGCCGAACCAGCGGCTCGGGCACTGGATCGAACCCGGCAACACGCCCACCTTTGAGAGCAGCGAGGAATTGACACTCTGGGGCGAAGGGGCCAACGGCCTCGACCCGGCTGAAGTCACGTTGCGTTTGCAGGGGTTCGAGTGGCAGCCACCGCGCGGGCAGATTCTCCGCCTCACGCCTGCCAACGGCCAGCGGCTGCTCGACTCGCTCGCGACCCTCCGGGGGACGCCGTAGACATGGACCTCGCCAGCGACGCGCTCGATGCGCTCCGCGCCCTTGCCGACACGCCCCTCGATACGGTGCCGGAAGCGGATGCCGATGCCTGGGTTGCACGGCTCCGCCCGCTTGTGGCTCGCCTCGGGGAAGCCTACTACCGCGACGACGAGCCTCTCATCAGCGACGCTCAGTACGACCGGCTTTTTCGAGCTCTCCAGTCCCTCGAAGTGCGCTTCCCCGCCCTCCAGACCCCCGACTCGCCGACACACCGGGTGGGAGGGGCGCCGCTCGATCAGTTTGACAAGGTGCGGCACGCCGAGCCCCTGCTGTCCCTCGGC
>JABDIZ010000252.1 GCA_013003465.1 Rhodothermaceae bacterium | reverse complement strand
GTCATATACATCGATCCGAGGCTATAGAGCGAGTTGCCCAGGTCGGTATGGACGGGAGGGAGGAGTTGCCGCCGCAGGGCAAGGGCTTGCTCGGCGGTCGTCAGCGCTTCGTCGTGGCGTCCCGCATCCCAGAGCAGCGTGGAGAGGCTGGCCATCGTGGTGGCGACCTCGGTGTGGCGCTCGCCATACAAAGCCTGCTCGATCGCTAGCGCTTTGCGGAGTTCGTGCTCGCTGGCTTCGGCGTCGCCGAGGTAGCCTAGCGCATAGCTCAGGTTATTGCGAAAGTCGGCGATGGCCATGTGCTGTTCACCGACGAGGGAGACCGCCCGGGCAATGCTTTCCTGGAGCACATCGCGGGCATCGGCATAGCGGCCCTGGTATAGATAGACCGTCGCTAGGCTCGATCGATATCCAATAGCGCTCATGTGGGCTTGCCCGAGCGCCGTTTCAGCGAGGCGGGCAGCCTGTTCGTAATAATCGAGGGCGGCATCATAGGCACCCACATCAGCCGAAAGACCGCCGAGGTCGTTGAGGGCGGCGGCGACGGTAGGATGGGCGTCTCCATAGACCTGCCGCGTCTGTTCGAGCGCCGCATCGTAGAGGGCGCGGGCCTCCTCATACCGATCTTGCTCGCGCAAAAGCCCGGCGAGGCTGCGCATGCTCTGGATGACCGCAGCGTGGCGGTCGCCATAGCGCCGTCGTCGGATCGCCAGGGCGTCCTGCATGAGTTGCTCGGCTTCTTCGAAGGCATCCTGCTCCTGCCGTACCCCGGCCAGCTCATTCATCATGAGAGCGACCTCCGGGTGCTCGGGGCCGTGATGCGCGCGAAGCGCAGCGAGGGCCTCGCGGTAGAGGGTTTCGGCCTCGGGGAAAAGTCCCGCCGCGGCCCGTATGCTTGCCAGCCGGCCCAGGCTGCGGGCAGTAATCGGGTGATCGGGCCCGAGGAGGCGTCGCTGGGTCGTCAGCCCGGCTACCACCAGCGAGTCGGCGGCATGGAAGCGGCTGCGGCG
>JABDIZ010000243.1 GCA_013003465.1 Rhodothermaceae bacterium | reverse complement strand
GTCAGGGGCTCTTCCTGGCGGACGGCTTCCACGAGCCGCTTGTAGGCGCTGCTCAGGCCGCGGAACGATTCGCGCAGGAGCAGGCGCGGAGGCCGCGTGAGCCGCACGCCCGTCCGCACCGACTGCGAGCGGGCGAGCCGCTTGGCATGGTTCGCCATCCGCTCCAGATCGAACAGGCCCTCAGGCGTGGTCTCGGAAGCAGGGTCGAACGAGGCGGGGAGATCGGCGACGGAAACGGTTTCCATCGGGGTAAAGAACCGGGCAAGGAAGGGCAGCAGGAAGGTACGGGCAAGACCGCTCCGATGCGCCAGGATAGCAGAGGCTGCCTGGGTCAGGCGTTAACCGTTTCGGGGGACATAGTTTCCGTTGGGGTCTTGGTGGCGCTGTTCACGTTTATATAGCCTTCGCTTCACGCGTTGAGCCGAACCGAGCGATGCCCGTACCCTTCGAGCCTTTCTGCCCCGTGCCTGAGCGCTCCGCCTGCCGCCGACCCGTTCGCCTATGCCTACTGCTCGCCAGACCGCCCTGCTTCGGTCGCTCCAGGAACACACCTTCGACTACTTTCGCTACGAGCGCAACCCGGCCAACGGGCTCATCAAGGACAACACGCGTGAGGGCAGCCCGTGCAGCATCGCGGCGGTGGGTCTCGCGCTCGCCTGCTACCCCGTCGCGGTGGAGCATGGCTGGATGGCTCGCACGGAGGCGGCCGAGGCCGTGCGCACCACGCTTCGCTTTTTCTGGACGAGCGAGCAGAGCCAGGACCCCGACGCCACCGGTTACAAAGGCTTCTATTACCACTTCCTCGACATGGAGACCGGGCGCCGTGCGTTCAGGAGTGAACTCTCCACCATCGACACCACGTTTCTGCTCGCAGGTGGACTAGTGGCTGCTCAGTACTTCGACGGCAACGACGCCGCGGAGGCCGATGTCCGTACCCTCGCCGACGCCCTCTACCGCCGTGCCGATTGGCAGTGGGCGCTCAACGAAGAAGGGGCCGAGGACACGGACAAAGGCCTCGCCGTCTCACATGGCTGGAAGCCGGAGCGGGGGTTTCTGCGGGCGCGCTGGCAGGGGTACAACGAGGCGCTCTTGCTCTACGCGCTCGCCCTCGGCTCGCCCACCTACCCCATCCCTGAAGCGAGCTACGCGGCGTGGGCGACGACCTACAAGTGGAAGACGATCTACGGCTATCCGTACCTCTACGCCGGGCCGCTCTTCATCCACCAGCTTTCGCACGTCTGGATTGATTTCCGAGGCCTCCAGGACGCGTTTATGCGGACGAAGGGAATCGATTACTTCGAGAACAGCCGCCGCGCGACGTACGTACAGCGCGAGTACGCCATCCGGAATCCGTGCGGCTACAGCGAGTACGGCCCCAACACGTGGGGCATCACGGCCAGCGCGGGGCCGGGCCGCCATACGCTATGGATGGACGGGCGCTCGCGCGAGTTCTACGACTACCGAGCACGCGGCGTGCCGTGGGGCCTCGACGATGGCACGCTCTCGCCGTGGGCCGTCGTGGCCTCGCTGCCCTTCGCCCCAGAGATCGTGCTCCCGGCCCTCGTCCACCTCGACGAGACGTACCCTGAGATGACGAGCGAGTACGGCTTCAAGTGCAGCTTCAATCCAACCTTTCCTGAGGACACGAACGGGGCACACGGCTGGGTCTCGCAGGGCTATTACGGCCTCGACCAGGGGCCCATCGTGCTCATGATCGAGAATCACCAGACCGGAAAGCCGTGGCAGTGGATGCAGCGCTGCCCGTATCTCTCCACGGGCCTCCGGCGGGCCGGGTTCACCGGTGGCTGGCTCGACAGTGCTCCTTCCGATAGCGAGGGGTCCTCATGATCCGACTCGTCGTATTTGACATGGATGGCACGCTCGTCCAGACCGAGCAGCTCAAGGCGCAGTCGTACGCCAAGGCGGCCCGCGAACTCGACGATTCCATTGACGAGGAAGAGGTGACGGCAGCCTACGGTGCTGTCGTCGGACAGTCGCGCGAGGCCGTGGCGACGACGTTGCTGGAGCAGTTTGGATTGGAGGAGCCGAGCCGCGCGCACCTAGAGGCGTTCGACGCAGACGAGCCGTGGGAAGCGTTTGTCGGCGTGCGCCTCCGCTACTACCACGCCATGCTGGACGACCCAGCGCTGCTCCGCGCGCACGCCTGGCCGGATGCCATGGCGCTCCTGCGGCACGCCCACGACTTCTTCTGCCGGACGGCCCTCGCCACCACCTCGAAGCGTGACGAAACCGACCAAGTGCTTGCCGCCCTCGGCTTCACCGGCGCCTTCGACGCCATCGCCACGGCCGACGACGTGACGAGCACCAAGCCGGACCCTGAGGTCTACTACCTCGTCACGCGCACGCTGGACGTGCCGCCCGCCCAGGCGCTCGCCATCGAAGACTCGCCGAGCGGTGTCCGCGCGGCCCATACGGCTGGGCTCGCCTGCATCGCCGTCCCCACGGATTTCACGCGCGACGCCATCCACGCCCTCGCCGATGATGGCGTGATCCCACCCGCGCACGTCGTGGACGATCATGCCCGGCTTTCCGAAGTCGTACGGGCCACGCTAGCTGAGGCTCAGGCGGGAGCACGGTGACCAACTTGAGCATCAGTGGCTTGCTTGCGACGCCGCCACGCCTTTACTTCCTTCATCGCTTACACCCTCCTACACAATGCCTGCTCCAGACGCCACTCAACCACTCCCGCCTTCTAGCTCTTCGGTCTCACGTCGGGCCTTCCTCGGACGCGCCGCCGCGGCCGTCGGCGTGACCGGGTTTCTCGCAGCCTGTGGCGGGGGAGAAGAGGGCGCCGATGGAGGCGGCGCAGGAACCGGTGCCGAGGTTATTGAGGCGTCGAGTTGCCTTGGCTATGCCACGTTGAGCGACAGCGATCAGCAGATACGGACCTCGCTCAACTACGTGGACGCCTCCGAGGTGGCAGATCAGAACTGCGTCAACTGCCGGTTCTACAACGCGCCGGACGAGATGGCGCCGTGCGGCGGTTGTCAGATCTTCGCCGGGCCGGTCTCGCCCGCTGGTCATTGTACCTCATGGGCCGCCATCGTGGGCGCCTGAGTTGTTCCTTCCCCCTTTAGTCTGGATTTCCTGATGCCCCGTCTGCTGCTGCTTGGACTCGCCGTTCTGCTCCTCGCCGTTCGCCCTGTGGAGGCCCAGCCGGAGTCAGACTGGCCTGAGGCCGATCCGGCCGATGTCGAGTCCATCGAGGCGATCATCGCGGCCATCTACGACGTGATCTCCGGGCCCGCCACCGAGGACCGCGACTGGGACCGATTCCGCAGCCTCATGCATCAGGACGGTCGGCTCATGCCGCTGGCGGTGCAAGGGGAGCAGGCGCGCCCCATCGTCTGGTCCGTGGAGGACTATGTCGAATTGGCAAGCAACCAATTCCGCAACGCGCCCATCTTCCAAGGCAAGGGCTTCTACGAGGTGGAATCGTCGAGTGTGGTGGAGCGCTACGACCGCATGGCGCACGTCTGGAGCACCTACGAGAGCCGCCTGGATCCGGCCGAAGACCCCTTCGCACGTGGCATCAACAGCTTCCAGCTCTACCACGACGGCGAGCGCTGGTGGGTGCTGAACATCTTCTGGGAGCAGGAGTCCGAAGCTGCGCCCATTCCCGCAGAGTATTTGCCAAGCGACGACTGAGCGAGCGGCTAAGAGACGGTTGAGGCTTCGCCGAGACGGGCTGCGCATGGCTGCGACGCCCCGTGTCGGCGTCGCGCTGCATCGCCGATGCGACGCATCGCCTGTTTCGCGCTTCTGGACGTGGCCTGTCTCGCTCACGCTCGCCGTTCTCCCGGAACTCTCAACAGTCTCTCAGCGCAGCACGGTGAATCGCTGCGTCGTGGATCCCCCGTCTACCGTCAGGCGGGCGAGGTAGACGCCGGGGGCTGCCGCCAGCGGACTCCAGATCGCCGTGTGCAGATCGGCCGTATGCATTCCCTCGGCTAGGATGGCGATCTCGCGACCAAGGAGATCCACCACGGCCAGTCGTACCGGAGCAGGCTGTTGCAGGCGGAAGCCCAGGCGCACCACGCCGCTGGTGGATGGATTGGGTGCAGGTGGGAAGAGCGTGAAGGAGGCGGGCGGCGCCTCAGGCTCCACGGCCGTGTTGGTAGGCACGAAGCGTTTGATGAAGCCCGTCCCTGCCTCGGCGAAATACACCTCGCCCTGCTCGTCGAGGCCGAAGGTGGACAGGGCCTGCACGCCGCTCGCCAACTCCGTTCGGACCGGCGGCCCCGCGCCATCGACTTCGAGACTCCACAGTTTGCCGATCACGAAATCGCCGAAGAGGTAGAGGCCGTCCAACTCGGGGGTGCGGCTGCCCCGGTACACATAGCCGCCGATGACCGAGCGGCGCGGTGGGTCGCTGTACTCATAGAGCGGCAGCGTGAGGCCGTCGGTGGTGCATCCGGTCATTGGGCTGAAGCAGAGCGAGCCTTCCATCACGCTCCAGCCGTAGTTCTTCCCGGCTTCAATCCGGTTGATCTCATCACGGCGGTCCTCGCCGTTCTCGCCCGCCCAGAGCCAGCCCGTGACAGGGTCGAAGCTGATGCGCCACGGATTGCGCAGGCCCCACGCCCAGATCTCCTCACGCCAACCTTCGGTGTTGCCCACGAGCGGGTTGTCCGGCGGGATGCCGTAGTTGAGCCCCGCATCCGGGTTGTCCACGTCGATGCGGAGCACGGTGGCAAGGAGCGTCGTGCGGTCTTGCCCCTCGCCGTTGGGGTCGAAGCCGGGGCCCCCGTCGCCAAACGGGATGTAGAGGAAGCCGTCGTCCGGCCCGAAGGCGAGCGCGCCGCCGTTATGGAAGTTGTGCGGCTGCCCGACCTCCAGCAGCACCAACTCTGAGTTGGGGTCGGCCACGTTCGGATCGCCCGCGCTCACGGAGAACCGCGCAATCACGCTGCGCTGCGGATTGGCCGCCGTGTAGTGGACGTAGAAGAACCCGTTGCTCGCGTAATCCGGGTGAAAGGCGAGACCGAGCATCCCGAAGCGCGCATCGCTCAGGACGCGGCTACTGATATCGAGAAACGTAGTGACCTGCGTCGTCGCCGGATCGTTGGCAAACACCTGGATACGCCCGGTCTGCTCCACGACGAACAGGCGATCGGTGCCGTCGCCTGCATGCTGGAGGTCGGTGGGGACGAAGAACGCGAGGTTGGGGAATGCATTCTCGGTAGGAAAGGGCTGAGCGCGCAGCACCAGGGGCAGCAGCGCGAGGACGAGGGCGTAGCGATGAAGCATAAGGGCTGGGAAGCCGATCTGACCAAGTAGCCTCGACAGACTAGGGGAATTGAGGCATCTTATCAAGGGCATGAGGCAATGCCCTGAGGAGGGGTTGGCGTGATCCAGTACATTGCCTAGATTGTCTAGGCCATTCATTCCAAGCCTACCCCTTGCCACCGACATGCCTGATCGTCCTATTACCCCTTCGCGTGGGCTAGTCCTGTTGGCGCTGAGCCTCACCTGCGTGGCCCTCGGCTGGTTTGTGCTCTCCTGGCTTGTCGAGGAGCCCGTCGTGGAGCCTCGCGCTGTCCTCGCACTCGAAGACGAGGAGGAGGGCGAAGAGGGGCCATCGCCCCAGAACGTCGAGCAGGCGTTTTGGACGTTCCGCGATCCAGCAACGGGGGAGATTCCTCTGGGAATGCGCGCCCGCGAAGTGGCGTATGCGCGCACGTTGCCCAAGCGCACCAGTGATCTCGGCGGAGCCGTCCTGGATTGGGCCGAGGCTGGACCGGACAGCCTCGGCGGCCGAATACTGACGGTAGCCGTCGACGTGATGGACTCGCAGACGATCCTCGCCGGTGCCGCCTCGGGAGGTATCTGGAAGTCCGACGACCAGGGGGCCATGTGGCGCCAGACGACGATGCCGGGCGATCAACTGACGTTCACGACGCTCGTGCAGGACCCGCGTCCCGGTCACACGAACACCTGGTACGCGGGAGGCGGCGAAACGCGAGGGACCGCCGGGTGGACCGGTAGCTATGCGGCGTACTACGCGCTCGGGCTCTACAAATCGACGGACAATGGAGAGTCGTGGACGCTGATGCCGAACAGCATCGCGGGAAGTCCATCAAGCGCCGACGCCGCGTTCGATTTCGTGAGCCGGATCGCGGTGAGCCCTACGACCGGCACGGTCTTCGTGACCAACAACTTCAGTGGGGTCTACCGCTCAGACTCGGACGAAATCACGGCGTCGTTTCCGCGAGTACTGGGTAGCCAGAGCGCGCACCAGTACAGCGAGGTAGCCGTCCGGCCGGACGGTCGTATCGTGGCGACGCTCTCCACGCTCAACCTCTCCGGTGGGCAGTCGCCAGCGGGCGGGGTCTATGTCTCGGAGGATGACGGGCTCACGTGGGCCAACATCACGCCGTCCACCTATCCATCCGCCCATGAGCGCACGCTGATTGCCATCGCACCCTCAAATCCGGATACCGTCTACCTCCTCACGATGGCATCGGTCAGTGCCACGACAGGCGAGGAGGACTTCCGTTTTCACAAGCTCAATCTGGCGACGGGCGCATCGGAGGACCGCTCGGCGAACCTGCCGGACTACCCCGGCTCGCGCTTCCACGGCGCGCGGCTCTTTAGCTTCCGCAACTACGCGATGGTGCTGGGGGTCAAACCAGACGATGAGAACCTCGTCGTGGTGGGCGGCATCCAACTCTATCGCTCCACTGACGGGTTTGCGACGCCGATTCCCAACTTCGACGATGCGAGCATCGGAGGGTATTCGGCTATCGAGGTCATTATCGATCCCGTCTATTCCGATTTTTATCCAGAGCACTACATCGACCAGCACGCGGTGTGCTTCGATCCATCGGACCCGGATCTGATGTGGAGCGGCAATGACGGCGGCGTATTCCTGACACGCGACATTGGGGCCGAGACCGTGACGTGGGAGAACACGAACGGAAACGGACTCAACGTCGCTCAGTCGTACACGGTGTTCATCAGCGATGAGGCGGGCGACCCGCGCATCGCGACCGGTTTGCAGGACACGGGTACCTCGTACATCCGAGACCTGCGTGAAGAACCCGGTGGGATGGACTTTACCGTCGGCGAACGTATTCTCTCGAACGACGGGGGCGTTGGGTATTTCGGTGATACATATGTGATTGCCTCGTTCTCGACTGGTAGGTTTACGCGACTGAACTACACCAACGCTGAACAGACGGAAATTCAGAGCATTACGGAGGGCCAGACCGGGCAGGGGGGACCTGTCGGCAATGCGCTGACCTTGGTGAATCCACCCGGCGCCACCGGCTTCAAGTTCTATATCCACCCGATGGTCATAGACCC
>JABDIZ010000218.1 GCA_013003465.1 Rhodothermaceae bacterium | reverse complement strand
TCATCAAGCCGGTCAACCCGAAGCAGATCCTGCTGACGTGCAAGCGCCTGCTCGAAGGCTCGAAGATCCGCGAGCAGAAGGCCAGCCAGGACTACATGCAGGCCTTCGGGCGGCTCTCGTCGCAGCTCGGCAGCGGCCTCGACATCCGCGAGTGGATCGACGTATACCAGGAACTGATCCGTTACGACCTGGAACTCGAGGGCGCCGACGAGGGCGTGCGCCAGATCCTCGGCGACCAGTACCGCGAGGCCAATGCGCAGTTCGGCCGCTTTGTGGAGCAGGAGTACGCCGGGTGGATCGCCGACGCGCGCGAGGGCAAGAAGCCGGTGGAGACCGACCGGCCAGTGCTCAGCCACGAGGTGATGCCGACCTGGGTTTTGCCTGAACTGAAGGCGGGATCGGAGGAAGGGCGCCCTGTGGTCTTCTTCCTGATCGACTGCATGCGCTACGACCAGTGGCTCACGTTCGAGCGGCTGCTCTTCCCGCTCTTCGAGGTCCAGAAGGACTGGCACGTCGGGCTCCTGCCCACGGCGACGCCGTACTCGCGCAACGCCATCTTCTCGGGGCTCCTGCCGATGGACATCGCCGGGCGCTTCCCGCAGTACTGGCGGACCGTGGAGCGCGACGAGGACGCCTCGCTCAACATGAACGAGCCGGACTACCTCAAAGACCTCCTCAAGCGCAAGCACCTCACCACCGCCGATGGCGGCGGCGTGCGGATGCGCTACGAGAAGCTCGTCTCCGGCCACGACGGTGCCTCCTTCGCCGAGTCGGTGACGGACTACCTCCAGCACGACCTCGCCGCCGTCGTCGTCAACTTCGTGGACATCCTCGCGCACTCGCGCTCGGACTCGTCGGTGCTCAAAGAGATCGCCCCGGATGTGCCCGCCTATCGCGCCCTCACTGCGACGTGGTTCGAGCACTCGTGGCTGTACCAGGCGTTTCAGGAACTCGCGCGCCACGACGTCACCATCGTCATCACGACCGACCACGGCGCCATCCGCAGCCTCCACGCCACCAAGGTCATCGGCGACCGCGACACCTCGACGAGCCTACGCTACAAGCACGGCCGCAACCTCAAGGTGGACACCACCGATGCCATCCTCGTCAAAGACCCGGAGACGTACGGTCTGCCGCGCACGAGCATGACCGAGAACTACATCTTCGCCAAGGAGGACTACTACTTCGTCTACCCGACGAACTACAACCGGTACCTCAACCAGTACAAGGACACGTTCCAGCACGGGGGCGTCTCGCTGGAGGAGATGCTGCTGCCCGTGATCACCCTCCGCCCGCGCGGCTGAGCGCGTAGTCGCCTAAACAAACAGGGCCTCGAATCCTGCGATTCGAGGCCCTGTTGCGTGCTGCCCGACAAGGAATCGAACCTTGAACCTCCAGATCCAGAAACTGGCGCTCTGCCAATTGAGCTATCGGGCAATCGCCTGCGCGGCGCGCGCGCAAGACCCCTAAAAGTACGGGATTCCGCGGGGCGAGGTCAACCGCCAGAGGGGGCGTTCAGGGGTGTGGCGGTGCTCTTTGCGTCTTCTTCGCCCGTCTTGAGCGTACCGTCTACCGCTTCAGTCGGGACGCCGCGCCATGCCGCGATCTGCTCCACGATGCGCTGCCGGGCGCGCTCGCGGAGGGCAGGAGCGTCCGCCGCCGTGAGCCCATCGGTGGGGATGGGGTCGAAGACGTGGAGGCGGACATCGGCCCCGCTGAACTGCCAGCCGTGCTTAGGGAGCGCGTCCATCGTGCCGTCCACGGCGAGGGGCAAGACGGGCACGCCCGCGTTAATGGCAATCCGAAAGGCGCCGTCCTGAAAGCGCCGGACGCGGCCGTCTTTCGAGCGCGTGCCCTCGGGCATGAACATGACCGAGCACTGCCGCTTGAGCATTTCGCTGGCCTGCGGGAGGACCGCGGCGCGGCTCGCCGTGTCGCCCCGGTCCACAGGGATATCGCCCGCCAACCGCATCATCCACCCGGCTAAGGGCAGCTTGAAGAGTACCGCCTTCGCCACCCACTTCATCTCCCACGGCAGCCGCGAGATGACCGGGATGTCGGCGCTCGACTGGTGGTTGCTGACGACGACATAAGGGCCGCGCCGGTTGGCAGGGAGCGTGCCGGTTCGGGTGATGCGCCAGGCCGGGTTGACCTTGGTCATCAGGTTGCCGAGGTAACGGAACGTGCGGCCGGTGGCGCGGTGCGGCGCGCGCCAGTCGAAGAGCCGGATGACGCCCAGCAGCGGTAGCCAGAGAATGATCAGGAGGACGAGCGCTGCCCAGGTCAGCGCGGAGCGGATCGCTTTCATGAGCGTGGAGTCAGGAGCCATAAGCTACAGCGGTGGAACGGGTGGCTGCCGCGCGCGATACCACCGCCGCCCTCCCCTCCCCTCGTTTTCGTGGACATCGTCAAATACTTCTACGAAGAACCCGCCGCGCTGCACGCCGTGCCCGACGGAGCCGTGCGTGCGGCGGATGACCTCGTTCCGCTCGACGCGCTCCTTGCTGGGCCGCGCTTCTATCGGGGCTACCTGGCCGGGACGTGCTTGCAGCCAGCAGCCGACGGTGGCCTCCGTGTGGGCGCGACCGCGCTGGAGAATCCGGCCATCTGGATTCAGCCGCTGCTGACGCTCTTCGACGGGGTCGTGTGGACACGCCTCGACGCAAACCAGACGGCTGCACGCTGCGACGCGCCCGCGGAGGTCCTCGCCGATCCCCGCGCCACGGGCGTGCTCGTCGTTGCGGAGTCCGTAATCCCTGTCGAACTGTTACAGCCGCTGGGTAGCGCCGAGCGCCGTGAGGGGCTTCCCGCGCTGCGCGCCCTGCTCGCGGACGCTGAGGCCGTGCTCTTCCCTGAGCCCGCCCACGACGGCTTCGACTGGAGCGTGTTCGCCTCGACTCCGCTACGCGAACGGTTGGCCGCGGCGCTGCGGGCATACCCGGCGCCGGGGGCCCGCCGGTTCGTGCTGCCCTACCAGCGGGCACGCAGCGAACACCGTTTCTACTTCGAGCAGTGGCAACTCGACGCGCTGCCCGACTTCATCGAGGAAGTATGAGCACGCCCGAGTCTTGGATGCGGCGTGCGCTCGATCTGGCGCGGCAGGGCGCTGGGCATGTCAGCCCGAATCCGATGGTCGGCGCCGTGCTCGTGGATCCCTCGGGTGAGGTGTTGGGCGAGGGCTGTCACGGCCGATTCGGCGGGCCGCACGCCGAGGTCGAGGCGGTGCGTGATGTGGAAGCGCGCGGGCACGCCGATCAGCTCGCCGAGGCGACGCTCTACGTCACGCTGGAGCCGTGCAGCCACCACGGCAAGACGCCCCCCTGCACCGACCTCATCCTCGCCCGCACGATTCCGCGCGTCGTCGTAGCGATGCAGGACCCGTTTCCCGAAGTCGCCGGGCGCGGGCTGGCGCGGCTCCGCGAGGCTGGGGTGGACGTGAGGGTGGGGGTACTCGAACCCGAAGCGAAGCGCCTCAACGAGGCGTTCGTGTGGCATGTTACCACCGGGCGGCCGCTCGTCACGCTGAAGCTCGCGCAGACGCTCGACGGACAGATCGCGACGGCCTCGGGTGACAGCCGGTGGGTGTCGTCTGAGGCAAGCCGCACGCTCGTCCACCGGTGGCGGGCTGAAAGCGATGCCGTGCTCGTCGGGGCCGGGACAGCGCGGGCCGACGATCCTGCGCTGACGGTGCGTCACGTAAATGGACCGCAGCCGCTGCGCATCGTCCTCGACCGGACCGGTGCGCTTCCAGAATCACTTCAGGTGTTCGATGACCAGCAGGCTGACCGAACCCTGGCGGTGATCGGTTCCTCGGCACAACCTGCATACGCAGGGACGCTGCTCGCGCGTGGGGGGCTGCTGCTACGGGTCCCTGAATGCGATGGCCACCTTGACCTGCGCTACCTGCTTACCGTGCTCGGTAGCGGCGACGGGATCGAGCAGCCGATCCAGTCGCTGCTGGTCGAGGCCGGGTCCGGGCTGGCGACGGCGCTGCTGGCGCAGGACCTTGTGGACCGACTCTTCGTGTTCATCGCGCCGAAGGTGCTCGGGACCGGCACGTCCTCGCTTGGGGATCTTAGAATCGGGCGGATGGCCGACGCCCTCACGTTTGCCGAATCCGCGTGGGAGCCGGTAGGGCCAGATATGCTCTTGCGTGGGTATAGGCGCGCGGTCTAGTGTTCCACCGCTTCGGTGTAGAGC
>JABDIZ010000217.1 GCA_013003465.1 Rhodothermaceae bacterium | reverse complement strand
CCTCTACACCGTGCTCCCGAAGTTCGTGGATGTGGGTGCGTATATCGTCCCGCAACTTGTCACGGGCGAGGCCGTAGCCTCGTGGATGCCCCTCGCGAGTTCCCTCGCCTTTGGCGCGGTGGCTTATGCAGGCGCGTTCTGGCTTTTTCGCCGCAAAGATTTTTAATGTGTTGCGTCGTGCGTGTTGCGTAAGGGTCTCCTTCGGCACGAAACACGTAATACGGTACACGCCACAGCAAACACCCATGCGATCCCTCCTAGCCCTCACCCTTGTCGCGTTCGTCTTTGTCGGCTGTGAAGCCGCGCTTGACGCACCCACAGGCGACCTCACGCTCGAAACACGCGACGCGCTCGCCGTCCTCCCGGCTGACGCCGCGTTCGCCGGCATGATGAACTTCCGGGCGATGCAGTCCAGCGCGGCCGTCCAGCGCGCCACCGGCAACCAGTTCGGCGTCGACGCCCTCGAAGGCGAGTCGAAGGCCCGTTTCGACGAGTTCGTCCGCCTGACCGGCTTCAACCCCGAAGAAGATCTCGACCGCGCCTACTTCGCCGTCACGCGCGCCGATCAGCACGACCACCCCGCCTTCGTGGTCTACGCCGACTTCGACCGCGCGCGCCTCGACGCCTACATCGACGACAACGCCGATGCCGACCTGCGCCGAACGACCTACAACGACCTACCGGTCTACCTGACTACCGAAGACGGCGACACGTTCGGGTTTGCCCTCGTGAATGATGAGATGCTCGTAGCCGCCCAGGAATCGACGCTCCACGCCATGCTCGACCGCGTCGCCAGCGGTCAAGGCGGGCTCCAGTCGGATGCGGCCATGATGCGCCTGATCGAGCGCGCCGCGCATCCCGACGACGCCTGGTTCGCCGTCCGCGGTCTCGATCAGCGGTCCACGGACGACGCCCACGACCACAGCCTCAGTGGCCTCGTGGAGGCGAGCGGCCAGTTGGCCGAGGCGGTCATCTCCATCGGCTTCGAAAGCGACGGCATCGACATGCAGATGGCGGGCATCCCGCGCGCCGGTGCAAGCGGTGGCGACTTGGCCGACCTGATCCGTGGCAGCATCGCGGCTATGCGCGCCACGAGTAGCGATGAGCCGGAGGTCTACGAGATGCTGGACGGCATTCGGGTCCGCGAGTCGGGCGACGCCGTGACCGTCAGCGCCTTCGTAGACGCCGACGTGCTCGCCCAAATGCGGGACCAGGACTACGACTGAGGCCTCCCGCTTCCCTTTTGGGGCGTTCGTGTGTTCTGCGCGAACGCCCTTTTTCGTGCCCCTCGGCTCCGGCTATCTTGCGCCGCTCGTTTCGCTGATTCGCCGATGCCGACCTCGCCCTCTGCCTCCTACGATCTCGCCTCACTCCCGGTCATTCCGCTGCCCGGCCGCGTGCTGCTGACTTCCCCTGAGCACTTTCGGGTCGCGTACGTGATCAACCCTCACATGGAGGGTAACATCGGCGAGGTGGACCACGATCGCGCGCAGGTACAGTGGAGCGCGCTCCGCGATACGTACGAACGCCTTGGCATCGAAGTCAGCGTGATCGAGGGCGCCCAGGGGCTACCCGACATGGTGTTCTGCGCCAATCAGACGCTCCCGTACCGGACGCCCGGGGGCGAGCGGGGCGTCGTGCTCAGCCGCATGTATGCGCATCAGCGCAAGCCCGAGGTCGCCCACTACGCAGCCTTTTTCGAGGGTGAGGGCTACAAAGTCCAGGCCCTCGATACGGATCTGCCCGGCGACTTCGAGGGCATGGGCGATGCGCTCTGGCACCCCGGCCGCTACCTCCTGTGGGGCGGCTACGGCTACCGAACCGACCGCGGCGTCTACGAACGCTTCGCCGACAAGCTCGGCTTTCCCGTGCTCCCGCTTCGCCTCACCGACCCGGAGTTCTACCACCTCGACACCTGCCTCTGCCCGCTCGATGAGATGACGGCGCTCATCTACCCCGGTGCCTTCGACGACGAGGGCCTCGACCTCATCCGCACGCACTTCGAGCGCGTGATCGAGGCACCGGAGGACGAGGCTCGGTCGCTCTTCGCCTGTAACGCGCACAGCCCGGACGGCCAGCACGTCCTCATCCAGCGCGGCTGCACCGAGACGAACGAGAAACTCCGCGAGGCGGGCTACGAGGTCATCGAACTCGACACGGACGAGTTCCTCAAGTCGGGTGGCTCCGTGTTCTGCATGAAGCTGATGTTCTGGTAGGCCGGTGACCGTCTCCGTCGTCATTCCGACGCTCAATGAAGCCGCGCAGATCGAGGCGACGCTTTACAGCGTGCGCAAGCAGCCCGGCCCGGTGGAGGTGCTCGTTGTGGATGGCGGTTCGACGGACAACACGGTTGCACATGCTGCAGCGCATGCTCGGGTGATCGAGGCGCCACGCGGGCGGGCTCGACAGATGAATGCCGGGGCCGCCGAGGCTATCGGCGACGTCCTCCTCTTCCTCCACGCCGACACGCACCTACCCGACGGCGCCCTCGACGCCGTTCGCGCGTCGTTCGCCGAACCCGGCGTTTCGGCGGGCTGCTTCCGCACCACCTTCGACGCGGAGGGCTTCTGGATGCGCCTGTGGTCGCTGCGCCTCTGGATGCGCTGGCACCGCTTCGCCTTCGGCGACCGCGCGCCCTTCGTACGGCGCGAGGCCTTCGACGCTATCGGCGGCTTCCCCGAGCAACCCATCTTCGAGGACCTGGAACTCGTGCGCCGTCTCCGGCGACAGGGTCGTTTCGTGTTTCTGGACGACGCCGTGGTCACGTCGGCACGGCGCTACCGGCGGCACGGTGCGGTGGGGCAGCAACTTCGCAACCTCGCCCTCTGGAGCGCCTGGAACCTGCGCCTGCCGCCTACCTGGTTCAAACGCTTCTACCCCGACGCCCCCGGCGAGCGCGGCTGAAGGTGCTGCGCGCCAAGGCCACGGGCTAACTGTGCGAAGGCCAGATGCCCCCTGTCCCTTCACGGGCTGGCGGCACGGATCTTGAGTTGGAGGCGATCTCTTTGAACGGCCGCCCTGTAACGCCTCCATGCCCCGATGGTGGGCTAATAACTACCCGGCCTCGTCCAGCTTCGCCCGCGTCTACTCCCCCTCCGACGATGCGCTGCCTCCGCTACCTCCCCGCGTTTGCGCTCCTGCTCGGCGCGCTGCTCACGCCCATCCGAGCCCAGACCTCTTTCCGCCTCACCGCCCCCACACTGTTCGTGGACCGCATGCCCACGGAGGTGGAACACGCCGTCGAGGCGGAGGCGCTCGTTGAACACCTCCGCCTCGCGGTACCCGGCCACGGCACTTACCTCATTGCGACCGAGCCGTTCGAGGGCGCCCGGCGAATCGGTCAGTTCACCGAGGAAACGCTCGCCTTCACCATCGAGGGCCGCACGATCTGGCTGGTCAACGAGGCGCCGATGCTGGACCAGGGGACGCCCGCCCCCGCCTTCGTCCGCTTTGACCCGAACGCCGACACTCATGCTACGGGTCTGGCCCATCTAAGCGCCCCGTCCCACGAGACCGTCACGTTACCTGCCCAGGCCTTCGCCGCGCGCCCCCATGAAGTCGAAGCATCGACTACTGAGACCGCGGCGCTCAACGCCGAGATCGGAACGTTGCAGCGTCGTCTGGAGCAGACCACCCCCGGGGGCGAGGCCCTGGAAGCCGAGCGCCGTCGGCTCGCGCAGGAAGTCACTCAACTCGAGATGGACCGGGCCACGGCCACCTCGCAACGAGCCCTGCTCGCCGACGCCCGCGACCGCCTCCGCGCTGAACTGGATGCCCTCCAGCGCGACATCGAAGCGTATGAGGAGGAGGTGCGCCAAGCGGAGGCCGAACGGGCCCGTCTCGCTGCGGAGCGCGAGCAGCGCGCCGCTCGCCTGACCACCGCCCGGATGGAAGTCGAGGCGTTGGATGCGGCCGTCTCCCGCCTCGAAGGCCAGTACCGTCGGCTCACAGCCGAGCGGGCTCGGCTCACGGCCGAGCAACGCCGCCTCCAGGACGAATCCCAAATCCTAGAGGAACTCGTGCCCACCCTTGCAACCGAGACGCCGCAGCTCAGGGCCCGGCGCGACCGCCTGCTCCAAGAGCGGGACAGCCTCCGGCACGCCCAGGCACGGCTCACGCAGGAGGTCGGCGGACTCCAAGAGACGATCGATGTCGTCGCCGCCGAGACGCAGCGGCTGGAGCAGGAGCGCACGGTGGCCCTGACTGACCAGCGACGGCTGGAAGACGGGCGCCTCGCCCAGGCCCGGGAGCGCCATGCAGCCGACGCCGCACCCAGCGGCGAGTTTGCGGACCCGCTGGATGCGCAGTCCCCCGCCTCGGCAGCCCCTTCAACCCTCACCATCGCCCTGCCCGGTTTCGATCTCGACCGGCTTCGGAACTCGGACGAGGTGCAGACCTTGCTCGCTCGCACCGAGTATCCAGCCGGTGCGCTCGGAAGCGACACCGAGCATCATGTGATTGTGCTCTTCGCGACCAACGAGGCGGGCGATGTGGTGGAAGCGAACGTGGAGGAGCCACAGGAGCGTGCACTCGATCCTCTCCATGCGCTCGCGGTGGCGCTCGTCCGCCGAATGGCCTTTATCCCCCGCGAGATGAATGGACAGCCCGCGGCGCTCTATGCCCGCGTCTTGGTGCGCTTCGCGCGCTCACAGCCTCGGCTCGGCGCCGGGGGCCGTGTGGACACGCACTCGTGATCGGGCTTCACGGCTGCCGTTCGGCCCGGTCCGTGGTGCATTCCCCGGCTCGGCGCCCGGGGCAGGCTCGTCCGATGCACCGACATCGCTCTCCTCATGTGCCCTGACGAGACGCAAACAGTGTCTCGGATGCCTGTGGCCTGCTGACTGTCCACACGGCCCAGCATCCTATAGCGGGGTTGACGTGGGACGGCTTGCATGTATGCCCGCTGTGCTCTATCGTAGCGGGCTCATCGCATCCTAAAGATCTACAAAACAGAACGGTTGACTGTCATGCCTGTCCGTTTGCTATCCGTCCTTCTGGTCCTTCTGGTTCTGCCCTCCGTCCTTCGAGCTCAACCGGCCCTGCACATCACAGGCGCAGATCTGGTCGTCGCTGAGAACGCCTGGCCGGTGATGAACGAATCCCTCGTGCAGAACCCGTTTCGCCAGCTCGTCCTAACGTTTCCAGGACGGGGAAGCTATGTGATCCGCACCCGCCCCTTCCGCGGCGCCGAGCAACGGGGACAGTTCCAGGGCAACACCCTCACCTTCCGGGACGGACCGACCTCGATCCGCGTCGTCTCCGACGCTCCGATGCTAACGGATTCTACCCTCGATCCTGATGCAGCCATCCCGGCCTACGTTCGGCGAAGCCCATACGGCCAGCGCAGCGACCGAGACTTCGAAGACGCTGCGCTCGGAATGACCCTACTTGAGGTGGACAGCGTCTACACTGCCCAACTCGACGCATCGGCCCACCGCCTCGCCCCTGCGCTCCGCCAGTACAACCAGACCAGCCTGGGCTACAACACCCGCCTCAGCCAGTTCCGGGTGGAACATGCGGCCTTCCTCGGCGAGATCGCTGCGTTCGAGCAGATGCGGGCAGCCTACATGGCCGAGGCGCAACGCTATGAGGTCGAACACAACCGGGTCCTCGCGGTCTACGACCAAGTCGTCAGAGGCAGTACGACGCAATCGCGGGCGGCCTATGCCGCTGACGTGGAGCGACTGGAGGACCACGCCCAACGGCTCGCCACGATGCATGCCGAGTTGGAAGACGCGCAGGGTTACCTCATGGCGGAGCACCGCCGCCTCACGGCAGCCAGTCAGGCGTTGAGGGAGGAGGTGAGTGCCTACGATGACGCCCGGCAGACGCTGCTGAACGAACACGCGCAACTCATTGCCGCCCGCGATCGGCTCCGGACAGAGTAACGCACGCAGAGCATCCTCGCCGCGTCTTCCATGAGGAAGACCGCCTAACGAGAAGCCCGAGATCGGTGCAGCACGGGGAACGGAATCGGATCGAAATGCGGGGGTAATCCGTCTGAGCAGAGTCGTGGTCCTGTGACCGCATCGCTCGCCTGTCCTGCTCTCGCTCCCTAGCTCACGTCGCCTGTGCGCGTCCTCGTTTTCGCTGCCTGCCTGTTCGCACTGGTTTCCGGCGCCGCGGCCCAGACCGCGCTCCACCTCACGGCGCCCACGCTCCTCGTGGACGGCACCCCTCGTACCGTAGACGGCGCCCCGCTCCATCAGGAGCCCTTCAGCTACGTCGAACTCACAATCCCCGAGCACGGGACCTATTTCATCGCCCCCCGCTCCTTTTCGGGTGCGCGCCGGGCAGGGCAATTCGTGGGGCGAACCCTCGCCTTCACCGTCGACGGACGCAGTGTGCGGCTGCAGTCTGGTACGTCGCTCCTGGGCACGGACGAGCCCGTCTTCGCCTACATCCGGCTCGATCCGAGCGGCGCCTCGCGGACCGCAGGACCGGCGCGCCTCACCGGCCCCACCTCCTCGGTATCCACCGCCAGCAATCGACCCCGTACGTCTCAGCAAACGGCGGCCTCAAGCGGGGCCACCCAAGCGGAGGCCGGACGGATGCAGACAGACCCACGCACTCAGGCCGCAGCCAACGGGCAGCTCGCGGCGGAAACGGAGCACCTCCGCCGCCGTGCCGTCGAACTCGGCATGCAGCACGAAGCCCTCCAAGACGAGCGCCAGCAACTGGTCCAGACCGTGACCATGCTCGAAGCCTCCATCGCGCAGACCACCACGGAGCGGGATCAGTTGCGTCAGGAAGCCGAAGCGCGTCGTGCCGCGCTCGCCCAGGCCTCCGCCGGACGCACCGCCGCGAGCGAGGAAGTCGCGGCCCTCGCCAACTCGCGCAGCACACTCCAGACCGATGCCACCGCGCTGCAAGCGGACATCGCCGTGCTGGCTGCGGAGGTGCAACGCCTGCGGCGCGAGCGCACCCGCCTCGGAGCGGAGCGCGATGACCTCGCCGCACGACCCGACCGGGCCCGCACAACCCGCCCCGCCTTGCCGACCGACCCGGCGCGGCTGCGCGCGCGGCTGGAAATCGCCGAGCAAGAACGCGACGACTACGCCGTGACCATTGCCGGGCTCCGCCGCGACAACGTCGCGCTGCAGGCCCGCTTCGATTCCCTAGCCGACGAACTCCGGGCACTAGGCGACGCGCATGTGCGGCTCCAGGACGACCGCGACCAACTCGTCCGCGAACGGGATGTGCTCCACCAGGAAGCCGAGCAGCTTCGGTCGGCCCTCCTCGGCGGCCAGGGCATCCCGGCCGCGCCGTTGCCATCCACCGAACCCCAGCGCGGCATCAGCCTCCCTGGTTTCGATCTGCGCCGTCTACAAAACGAAGACGCCATCCGCACACGGCTGACCAATGCGACGCGCCTGAACCTCCCCGAGGGCGACGTGCTGGTCCTCTTCGTCACCGACCCCACCGGGCGCGTGGTGGAAACCGCCGTCGCGGAGACAGTGCATCCGGATCTGATGGCGTTCGCCACCACCCTGGTTCGTGCGATGATGTTTGTCCCTTCGCAGATGGAGGGCGCACCGGTGCCGCTGCGCTCGCAGGTCACCCTCCGCGTAGCCCGCTAACGCCTCCATCCAAGATGAGAAGCCCTGCCCCGTTGAGGTTCGGTTTGCCGTATGGAGAAACTGAACCCGCCCTGTCCTATGGCTTTGCGCCCGGCTGGTTTGCCTCCGGCCGGGCGCACGTGCTTTGTTTTCAGGCGGGTTGGTATTCTCCGCCCACCTAGCACCTAGCTGTACTCCCTCGATGAGCGAATTCCTGGATAGCCTGAACTTCCTGGACGGCGCGATGCTGTGGGGCATCGCACCGTGGCGCGTCGTCGCGGCGCTGATGATCATCTTTGTCGGCTTTGCCAGCCGCAAACTGATCCAGGCCCTGTTCTCCTTCCTCGGTCGCAAGGCCGGTTCGACCAAAGTGCAGTGGGACGACGAGGCGACACGTCTGCTGGCCAAGCCGCTCGCTGTCGTGATCCAGCTGCTGCTCTGGCGCGTGGCCGCGGCGCTGCTGCTGCTCCCCACCGAGCCCTTCGACACCCGCTTAGCCGTGGCACAGGGGCTTGAAGCAGCCCTGATGGTTGCCCTCGTGTGGGTCTTCTTCCGCATCATCGATGTGCTCGCGTCGGTCGCCACGCGCTTCACCCACTCGACTAAGACGCGCATTGACGACCAGGCAGTCCCCCTTTTGCGCAAGACGTTCAAGGTCTTCATTGGGCTGCTGGGCTTCGTCTTCATCGTGAGCAACCTCGGCTTCAACGTGCTGAGCGTGCTGGCCGGGCTGGGCATCGGCGGGCTCGCCCTCGCGCTGGCCGCGCAGGACTCGGTCGCCAACTTCTTCGGCTCGGTCGTGCTCTTCACCGACGCTCCCTTTCAAGTGGAGGACTACGTGGAGGTCGGCGGCGTCTCAGGCACCGTGGAGGAGGTCGGCTTCCGCACGACGCGCATCCGCCAGGACGATTCCTCGATCGTCTGCGTACCCAACCAGACGTTTACGGGCTCGTTCATCACC
>JABDIZ010000211.1 GCA_013003465.1 Rhodothermaceae bacterium | reverse complement strand
CAGGTAGGGCTTGAAGGAGTTTCGTACGGTTGCGCGCCGATGCCTCCGCGTACAGGTCTGCGAGGACATCGGAATCGAGACGGGAAAGCAGCGCGCGGAGTTCAGTGTCTTCGAGGCGACTGAGGGTGGCGCTGAGCGCCTGCGCTCGTGCCTGTCGGTCGACCTGTGCCTCGGCCGCCTGCTCCAGCGCATCGAGCCGCGCCAGCAGTTCCGGTATCTGCGCTTGCGCTTGGGCAAGTTGCTCGCGCAGCAGGCGGAGCGAATCGGTAGTGGCTGTGGGAAGTCCAAGCGCGATCAGGCTGTCAGCCTGTGCCCCCACGAGATCGCCCAAGGCCTCCGCCGCCGTTGGTCCGTCGGCCTCAAGCCCCTCGGCTACCTCGGGCTCACCAAGAGCAGCCGCTTCGGGCTCGGGCAGCAGCATGGCGATCCCGAACAACCCAATCGCAAACGCGACGAGGGTAGCTAATCCGATGAGGGCGACCTTCATGCCTCGCTCCGAAGCTGACGGCAGTATGCCGCGTTCGCTTGGTCATCGAGTATGGCCGTCTCGGCGCGCTGCTGGCCCTGGTGGTGAGCGGCCTGCTCGCGCGTCTGGAGCGTATGCAAGGCCTCTTCAGGTTGCCGGGCTTTTACGAGCGCGCGGCGCGCATCAGACTCCTCGCGCTGCGCCACTTCGAGGGCCGCGCGAGCTTGTGTGCGGGCGCGGAAGGCTTCCTGCTGCGTCGCTGCGAACCGGCGAAAATCGGCGGGCGTGCCAGTCCCCGGTGTAGGGGCTTCAGCTGCCAGGGTCTGTACCATGTCCTCGGCCGCTTCGAGACGCGCCTCGTGGTCGTGCCGGGTGCGTATGGCCCCGGCGAGGGCCTGTTCGGCCTGCTCCGCCTGATGGCGACGAAGCCGAAGCAGATGGTCGAGTGAAAAACGGAACTTCTTTCCAGCCATAACGGCGAGCGTTTCCACGAGAAGGGTGATGGAGAGGGGTTTCAGGGGATAGGCCTAGGAAGGCAAAGGCTAGGCCATTCAGGCGGACAGAGCATCGAGAACAGCACGCAACTCTGAAGCGAGGCCAGCAGGCGGCGCCTCGTCCATGCGCTGACGGAGGAAGGCCATGAGCGGCGCGTGGGCGGCCACGGCCCGGTCCGTCTCGCGGTCTTGCCCGCGCTCGTAGGCGCCCACCCGCAGGAGGTCTTCCACTTTCGCGTAGGCCGCGAGCAGGCGACGCGCCTCGTCGGCTGTCTGCTGGTGCTCCGCCGTCGCCACGCGCGGCATCACACGGCTCACACTCTGGAGCACGTCGATGGACGGAAAGTGCCCGGCCTGCGCGAGGGTACGCGAGAGCACGATGTGCCCGTCGAGGATGCCGCGCGTGGCATCGGCGACGGGCTCGTCCATGTCGCCGCCGTCCACGAGGACCGTAAAAATGCCGGTGATGGTGCCGTGTGCGCCCGGTCCAGCGCGTTCGAGCAGACGCGGCAGGAGCGCGAAGACGCTGGGCGTGTAACCGCGCGTTGTGGGCGGCTCGCCGACGGCCAGACCGATCTCGCGCTGGGCCATCGCCACGCGCGTAACCGAGTCCATCATCAGAAGCACGTCCTGTCCGGCGTCGCGGAAGTGCTCCGCAATCGCCATCGCCACCGACGCGCCTTTGACACGGCTCATCGCTGCCTGGTCGCCCGTCACCGCAACGACGACCGATCGCTTCAGATCGTCCTCTCCGAGCGTGTCTTCCACGAATTCGCGCACCTCGCGGCCGCGTTCGCCGATGAGCGCGATCACGTTCACATCGGCCTGCGCACGGTGCGCGATCATGCCGAGCAACGTGCTCTTGCCTACGCCCGACCCGGCGAAAATGCCGACGCGTTGACCCTTTCCGAGCGTCAGCATCGCATCGATGGCGCGGACGCCGGTGGGCAGCGGTTCTTGAATCAAGCGCCGGGCGAGCGGCGACGGCGGGTCGCAATGAACGGGCTGACGCGCGTCGAGGCGCAGCGGTCCTTTGCCGTCGATGGGACGCCCGTTGGCGTCAATGACGCGGCCAAGCAGCCCTGCGCCGACGCTGATGGTGAGCGGCAGTTGGGCAGGCTCCACGAGCCCTCCGGCCCGCAGGCCAACGGTCTCTTCCAGCGGAATCAACACCGTCGTTTCCCCGCGTACGCCGACGACTTCGGCCTTGACACGCCGCCCGCCTGGAATCCGTGTTTCGTGCAGGTAGCATAATTCGCCGAGCGCCACTTCCAACCCTGTCGCTTCCACCAGCAACCCGACGACCGAGCGGATGCGTCCGAAGCGCTGGGGTCCAAGGGGTGCCGCGCGCAGTTGCGCCAGGGCATGTTCAAGGGCGGAAATTGGCATCAACTGACGTCCCGCTTGGGGGCAAGAGATGTAGGTTCCACGGCGGGTGGCAACCCGGGGGGACTATCGGAGCGCGGTGCCTCGTAGACGGCGCGTAGCAGATCGAGGCGCGCATGGAGACTGTCGAGGAGTTCCTCGCGCACCTGACGCACCGCTGCCTCTGCCGAATCCACGATCCAATCGCCCTCGGCGAGCGTGTCGTCGGGGATCCAGGCGAGAGCGGGATGGGCAGTCGTAAGGCCATCGACGAGCCCGGCCTCGCGGAGGCGGAGGCAGTCCACGGGATGGAGACGGACCGTCAGCCCCTCTCCCCGCGCGAGGCGTTCCACGGCGGTCACGAGGGCGCGGTCGGCCGCTTCTCGGACCGCTTCAGTCACCGGTCCTCCGGCGAGCGCCTCCGCCGCATCCACCGCGAGGGCGACCAGTTGGCGTTCGAGGCGTTCGTGGTGCGCATGCCAGGCCCGCTCCAGTCGCTCCACGTCAGCGGCGAAGGCCGCTTTGTGGGTTTCGATCTCAACCCGCAGTTCGCGTTCGGCATCGCTCCGCCCCTCGGCGTACGCCTCGGCGCGGGCCGCTTCGACCGCGGTTTCGAGCTGAGCCTGCGCTTCCTGAGCCCCTTGCTTGCGCTGCTCTTCTGCCGACAGCACAGGCGCCTTCTCAGGCATCGGCGCGGTGAAACAGTCCCCTCCGATCTTCACCGGACGAGCGCTTACCTCCACCCTTCGCCCGGTGAGCACCCGCGCGAAGGCCTCTGGGGTGGGCATAGGAGGTGCGTCCACCCACTCCGACGGAATCCGGGCGAGCTGTTCCGAGCGCACGACCGCGAGTGCGTCGAAGGCGCCGGGCTCGATATCGGCGGGCTGTTTGAGAATGCGCGTCGTGGGCATCGGCATCAGACGCGGCGGCTTTGCTTGCGCGAGAGCGTGACTTCGCCACGCGACTCCAACTCCTGCGCAGCCGCCAGCACACGTGACTGCGCCTCGTCTACATCGGCCACGGCAACGGAGCCCAGCAGTTCGAGTTCTTCGCGGACCGTCTGGGCCACGCGGTCGGAGACGTTGTCAAACACCTTCGTTTGAAGCGCCTCCGGAGCCGCCTTGAGCGACATGGCGAGGTCGGCCTGGTCGACCTGCATGAGCACCTTCTGGAGATCGCGCGCGTCGAGGTGCACGAGGTCGTCGAAGACGAACATGAGGCTCTTGACCTCAGCGGCCAGCTCGGCCGAGCGCTCGCGGAGGGCGTCCATGAGCGCCCGCTCGGTAGAACGGTTGCTGCTGCTGAGGATCTCAGCCACCTTCTCGGCGCCGCCGCGCGCACCGGTCTCTTCGCCAAGCCCGTCACCGATCTGCTGACGGATCACTTCTTCGATCTCGCGCAGCACTTCAGGCGACGGCGCAGCCATCGTGGCAATGCGAAAGACGACCTCGCTCTGCATCCCCGCTGGCAAGTGGGCCATCAGTTCAGCGGCCTTGCGCGGGTTGAGTTGCGTGAGGATGAGGGCGGTCGTCTGCGGGTGTTCGCTCTCTAGAAAGTCCAGGAGCGGCGCCACGTCCACGGTATGCAACAGGTGAAAAGCCGACACCTCCATCGCCGCCTCGACCTTCATCATGACCTCCTCGGCGCGGTCGTCGCCAAGGGCTTCTTCGAGCATACGGCGCGCGAACGCCGAGCCGCCCTGGCTGACGTAGCTGCGCGCGAGCGCAAGGTCGTTGTACTCACCGAGCACGGCCTCTACCTGCTCGCCCGGCACATTCTTGGTCCGCGCGATCTCGACGGAGACCATCTCTACGTCCTCGTCGCTGAGGAGTGGCAGCACTTTCGAGGCGATCTCAACACCGAGGGCAATGAGGAGCACGGCGGCACGCTGCGTGCCACTCATAAGGGCCAAGACCTCGGCGTGGTCTTCGTCGTCGCTGGACTCAGGCGTGCTCGGTTCAGCGGCAACGGCCGGGGCATCCTCTTCCTCACGACGGCGAGCGATCCACGTCGAATCGGCGAGAGAGTCGGGCGGAGCCTGCTCAGGGGGAGCGGGGAGATCGAGAGCAACAGACATGGAGCGCGGCGGCTGACAGCGAGGAGGTTAGTTGAGACGGCTTCGGTCTTCGGCGAGCCAGGAACCGATCAGGCCCGCGGCTTCCTCGGGCTGTTCGTCGACCATCGTCTGGGTGGCTTCGTAGAACTGGCGCTTGGCGTTGAGGCG
>JABDIZ010000205.1 GCA_013003465.1 Rhodothermaceae bacterium | reverse complement strand
CATTCGGCGCTACCTCGAACCGCTCGGCCTCGAGACGCGCCTGCTGATCGGCGGACAGCGGAAGGCGCTCCGCGAAGAAATCCTGGCCGACCTCGCCGAGGGCCGCGCGCACGTGGCCGTGGGCACGCACGCGCTCATCGAGGACACCGTGCAGTTCCAGAACCTCGGCCTCGCCATCGTGGACGAGCAGCACCGCTTCGGGGTGATGCAGCGGGCGCGCATGTTCAAAAAGGGCACGCGCCCGCACATGCTCCTGATGACGGCCACGCCCATCCCACGCTCGCTCGCCCTCACCGTCTACGGCGACCTCGACGTGACCGTCATCGATGAACTCCCTGCTGGGCGCAAGCCCATCGAGACGAAGGTGTTCACCGAGAAGCGCCGCGACGAGATGTACGACTTCGTCAAGCGGCAACTGCGCGAGGGGCGGCAGGCCTACGTCGTCTACCCGCTCGTGGAGGAGTCGGAGGCCGAGACGCTGGCCGACATCAAGGACGCCGAGAACGGCTACGAAGAACTGAAAGAGCACTTCCGCCCCTACACCGTCGATCTCGTCCACGGGCGCATGTTCGCCTACGAAAAGGACGAGGCGATGGAGCGCTTCAAGGCGGGCGAAACGGACATCCTCGTGGCGACGACCGTGATTGAGGTGGGCGTGGACGTGCCGAACGCGACGGTCATGGTGGTCGAGCACGCCGGGCGCTTCGGGCTGGCGCAGCTGCACCAGCTCCGCGGGCGCGTCGGGCGCGGCGGCACGCAGAGCTACTGCTTCCTCATGGCCGACTACAAGCGCTCGGCCGAGGCCGAGGAGCGCCTCAAGGTCGTCGAGGGCACGACCGACGGCTTCGTCATCTCCGAGGAGGACCTCAAGATGCGCGGCGCGGGCGACTTCTTCGGCACGCGCCAGAGCTGTCTCCCCGACCTCAAGCTCGCCGACATTGTCCGTGACCAGGAGATTCTCCAAGAGGCGCGCGAGGCCGCCTTCGCCCTCGCCGCGCGCGACCCCACGCTCGACGCTCCCGAGCATACCGAGACGCGCGACACGTTCGGCCGGACGGCCCCCAAGAGCCTCGGCTTTGCCCGAGTGGGTTAGAGAGGCAAGTCGCGCTGCCGTATCGTGGCGTCTGACCGACCCGCTCCTGTTATGCCACGCCTGCTGCTTGTCGCCCTCGCACTGCTCCTCCCCGGCCTCGCCCACACCCAATCCCTCGCCGCTCTCCTCGCCGAGCACACCCTCGTGGATCTTTCGCACGCCTACGACGCCGAGACGATCTACTGGCCGACGGAGGACGGCTTTGTGCTCGAGGAGGGCTTCGCGGGGATTACAGACAAGGGCTACTACTACGCCGCCAACGCCTTCCGCTCCGCCGAGCACGGCGGCACCCACCTCGACGCGCCCATCCACTTCGCCGAGGGGCGGCAGACCGTCGATTCCATTCCGCTGGAGCACCTCGTCGGCCCGGCCGTGGTGGTGGACGTGTCGGCGCAGGCGCTCGCCGACGCCGACTATCAGGTGACCGTGGCGGATTTCGAAGCGTGGGAGGCCGAACATGAGCCGCTCCCCGATGGCGTGATCGTGCTCCTCAACACCGGCTACGCGCCGTTCTGGCCCGACCGCGTCCGCTACATAGGCACTGACGAACGGGGCGCCGAGGCCGTCGCGCTGCTGCACTTCCCCGGCCTCCACCCCGACGCCGCCCGCTGGCTCGTGGAGGAGCGCCGCATCCATGCCATCGGACTCGACACGCCGAGTATCGACTACGGGCAATCGACCCACTTTGAGTCGCACCAGATCCTGTTTGAGGCCAACATCCCAGCGTTCGAGAACGTGGCGAACCTGAACGGCCTCCCGGCGCACGGCTTTGTGGTGGCGGCGCTGCCGATGAAGATCCGAGGCGGCAGCGGCGGACCGCTGCGGATCATCGCCTTCATTCCCAACGAGTAAGCCCCGCCGCCTACCGAACGGTCCAAAACTTTCCTCTTGGCGAGCGCCCTGAAGCGAGCGATCTTCCGCGCCCATCCTAACCGCTTCTCAATGCTTCGCCTCTTCACGCTCGCAACGCTCGCCTTTCTTGCGCTCCCGTGCTTCGCCCAGCAACCCACCGGCCAGGGCGCGGTCTTCTTCGATGCCGCCCTGTTCGACAGCGACGGCTTCATGGATGACGCCGGAGGCAACTCTACCCTCACTCAATCCACGTGGTCTGCCGGGCTAGGGGCCGAGGCGCACCTGCTGCGCCGCAGCCACTTCACCGGCACCCTCGGCGCTGCGCTCCGCCTTGCACGCACCGAGGCGGGCTTCGGCGAGGAGGACCCGGACCCGTTCTCCAGCGGATTCCGCCTGCAGCACCTCGATCTCTACGCCCGCCTCGCCGGGAATGCGGTGGCGGCTACCGCGGGGTTCATCCTTGATCTCGGGCCGACGGACATCTTTTTAGGCCCGGATGAGACCGGCGAAGAAGAGCGCAACTTCCTCAACAGCGATGCGCAGCACGCCATTCACCTCGGCGCGAGCGGGGAGATCCCGGCGGGCGGCTTCCGCTTCCACGGCGCGTTGGGTGGGTTCTTCACGCTCCCCTACACCTTTACCAGCTCGTTCCCCGAGTTGGACAACCCCGATGTGCTCCTGACCCTGGAAGGAGAAGTTGACTTCGGCGACACGGTACTCCTGCGCGGCGGTGTGAGCCACGCGCTCGGCTTCGGGCATATCGGGCTCGACCTCGCCTACGCCGTGACGACGGAGGGCGAAACGATCACGCGTGGCCCGCTCGGCCCGGAGGGGGAGGAGACGGAGTTCCGCGATACATTTGAAGGCCGGTCCCTGCTGAGCGTCATTCCGTATCTCACCATAATGCCCGCTGGGTCGCCGGTCCAGGTGACGCTCGCCGCGGAAGCCCCGGGCGGGGCCTACACCGAGCATGTGCCCCACGGCATCACCTTGCTCGGTGACAACCAGTGGAAAGAGCACCTGCCCGTCAGCCTCCGCGTACGCTACGGCTTCTGAGGACAAGCATGCCGATGCAGGGCTCCTGATCATCGGTGACAGCAGTTTACCCCCTGGTTCGGGTTCACCGGCGGTACCGGGTAGCGGTTCTAAACGCCCGGATGCGTAAAACGCTTGCGTCGTTCGCAACTTGCTTTTACTTTGCATCGTAAAGTGCTTCACGACAGAAGAACTTGAAACCCTATGCGAGACCGCCCCGCCCTGCGCCGCCCCTCGGCCCCGCCCGTCGCGCCCGACCAGGCGGCGCAGGCCCACCTGCGCTTCATCCGCGCGGCCATGCAGCGCACGACCACCTTCACGGCCGTGCCCGGCTGGGGCGGCGTGGCGATGGGCGTGACGGCCATCATCGCAGCGCTCCTCGCCTACCAGCAAGAAACCGTCGTGGACTGGATGCGCGTGTGGGCGGCCGAGGCACTGATCGGGTTTGCGCTCGGGGTCTTCTTCACGGCGCAGAAGGCCCGCAAGCACGGCGTCCCGCTCCTCAGCGGACAGGGCCGCAAGTTCCTCCTCGGGATGCTTCCGGCCATCCTCGCGGGCTTCGCGCTCACCCTTTCTATTTACAACTTTGACGTCGGGCCAACGGACGAGTATTTCGTCCGGCAGGGCGTCCTCAACGCCAAAGCCAGCATCCGCCTGCTGCCGGGCCTGTGGCTGCTGCTCTATGGCGCGGGCGTGATCGCCGCCGGAATGTTTTCGATCCGCCTGATCCCGCTCCTGGGCAGCTTGTTCATCCTGCTCGGCCTGCTCGCCCTGCTCGCCCCCGCCGTGTGGGGCTTGCTGTTCATGGCGCTCGGCTTCGGCGGGCTCCACATCGGCTTCGGGCTCTACATCGCTCGCCGCTACGGAGGCTAAGCTCTATGGCCAAAAAGACCAGCCTGCGCGCCCCGCGTCCGGCCCCCTTCATCCCCGACTTCGACCCCGTGCTGCACCAGCGCGTGCGGCTCGGCATCGTGAGCGCCCTCGCCGCCGGGGGCACGATGGCCTTCAACGACCTCAAGACCGTCCTCGACCTGACCGACGGCAACCTCTCCGTCCACGCGCGCAAGCTCGAAGACGCGGGCTACCTCGCCTGTCACAAGTTCTTCGACGACCGCACGCCGCGCACCGAGTACAGCCTCACCGACGCAGGCCGCCGCGCGCTCGAAACCTATCTCGGGCAGATGGAAGCCGTCATCCAGGCTACCCGCGAGCGCTGACCCTCTCCGTTCCCCAACCGATTCAGCCATGACCTACGCGATGGACTCCTCTCGCGCGAACCGCATCGCCGCGCTGGGTGCGGTGCTGAGCCTGCCTGCGCTTCTCCTGTTCGTCTCTGGCATGATCCAGTCTGCCACGGGCGCCGAACTCATGCTCCTCCCCGATGCCCTCCTCCACCCGGCCGTGATTCTCGGCGGGCTGCTCGTCGCCCTCGTACTCAATGCGCTTGTGGCGGTGCGCCTCAGCAC
>JABDIZ010000197.1 GCA_013003465.1 Rhodothermaceae bacterium | reverse complement strand
CCTCTACGAGGCGCTGGACGCGCGTGAAGGCCTCCTGGGCCATCCGGTTGCTGGCCTCGATGTTGGTGCCCAGCGGCGCCTCGACGTTGACCTGAATGATGTTCGGGTCGGTGTCGGGGAAGAACTCGACGCCGGTCGGGGCGACCTGGAAGAGCACGATAATGGCGACGAGCATCGAGAGCGTGCCCGTGAGCAGCCGCGCGCGGTTGTCTGTCAGGAAGACCGTCTCCCGATCCTTGGCGAAGATCGTCCCGAGGAAACCGGCGAGCACGATCACGCCCGGAAGGCCAAGCATCCCCATGAGGACGCCAAAGCCCTGCGTGCTGGACACGTTGATGCGTCCGGCAAGGATCAGCAGCAGCGCGAGCACGCCGATGATGGCGCCGAAGATCAGCCCGGCCTTGATGGAACCGCGCCTGCCGAGAAAGGCCGACGAGAGGGCATGGATGACGATGCCGAGCACGCCCGCGAGCAGCAGCATCGAGCCCGGCGTCTGCACGATCATGCCCGCTGCTTCGGACAGCCCAGAGAGCGATGTGCCGATGATCAGCAGGATGAAGCCGAGCGTGAAGCTACCGAGTGCGAACACGTTGCGGAACATGGCGTCCTTGACGCGCCGCAGCAGCGTGAACACGCCGATGCCCGCGAGGAGCAGGCCGCCCATCATCAGGCCTTGCCCAGCCGGGTCCTGGGCCGACACCGGGCCTTCTGGGTTCATGACGGTGCCGATCATCATGCCACCCACGGCGATGAGTACGCCGCCGAGAATGAGCCCACTACGGAACTGCCGAAGCGGTGCACGCTCCGAGTAGTCGCGTTCGAGCATCCAGTGCAGGAACGTCCGGTAGCGCTCGGTGAGGCGCGGCATCGTCTCCGTCTGGAAGCGCTGCGCAATCGGGCTCAGCACGCGGCGGTGTAGCAGCACAACCGTCGGGATGGCGATCAGGGCGAAGACGAGCGTCTCCCAGTTCGTCAGGCCCACGACGAGCGCCGTGAAGGCCACGAGGCCGTAGCCGAAGCGCTTGAAGCCGGTGCTCCGTTGCGCGCCTTCTTCGCCGTCAAGGCGGATCAGGAAGCCGGTGATGACAGGGTTGATGACGAGTGCGATGAAGAGGCTCGCCGAGAGCGTCACGATGAGCGTCAGCGGCAGGTAGCTCATGAACTTGCCGATGATGCCCGGCCAGAAGAGCATCGGCGCGAAGGCGGCGACGGTCGTGGCGGTGGACGCCGCGACGGCCATGCCTACCTCGCCGGTGGCCTCCTTCGCCGCCTCCCAGCGGCTGTAGCCTTCCTCGCGGAAGCGGTAGATGTTCTCGACGATCACCACGGCGTTGTCGACGAGCATCCCGAGGGCGATGATGAGGCTGAACAGGATGACGAAGTTGAGCGTCTCGCCCATCACCGAGAAGATGACGAACGAGAGCAGCATCGAGAGCGGAATGGCGATGCCGACGAGCGTCGCGTTGCGCACGCCGAGGAAGAACAGCAGCACCGCGATCACGAAGATCAGCCCCGAAATGATGTTGTTCTCCAAGTCCGCCACGAGCGTCTCGACGTTCTGCGCCTCGTCGCCGGTGAACGTGACCTCGGTGCCCGCCGGGAACGGGAAGTCGGCGACGACCTGGCGCACACGCCCGACCGTCTCGATGATGTTCTCGCCGGGCCGCTTCTTGACGCTCAGCGAGATCACCTGGAGGTTTTCCACGCCCGAGACCTCTTCGTAGACGCCATCCTCGACCTCGTTCTTGAGCACTTCGAGGCGCGCGTACGACGCGCGGTCCTTAAATCCGAAGGCGATCTCGGCCACGTCGCGGATGTAGATGGGGATGCCACCTGGCGAGTCGATCACCAAGCTCTCGATCTCACTCGGGTCGTCGAACTCACCGTCCACACGAACGAGGTAGTTCAGGCGGTCGATGTCGATGGAGCCGCCCGGGATGTTGGTGTTCTCCGAGCCGATGGTCTGGATGAGGTCATCGAACGTCAGGTTGTAGCCCTGGAGCGCGTTCAGGTCCACGTTGACCTGCACCTCGCGTTGCAGCCCACCGATGAGGTCCACGCCGAGCACGCCCTGTTGCCCTTCGATGGCGTCTTCGAGATCCTCAGCCACGTCGCGGAGCCTGGCGAGCGAGTAGTCGGCGGCCAGGTTGAGCGTGATGATGGGGAACTCGCTCGAATCGAGCTCGGAGACGAGGGGCTCCTCGACCTCAGTGGGGAACTCGGCCTTGGCGCGGTCCACGGCCTCGCGCACATCGATGCTGGCCTGGTCCACGTCCACGTCCGGCGTGAACTCGATCACGACCGTCGAGACGCCCTCGGTACTGGTGCTCCGCAGGTCGTCGATGCCGGTGATCGTCGCGATCTCGCGCTCGACCTCCTGCGTGATGATGGATTCGATGTCATCCGGGCTCGCGCCGGGGTAGACCGTCGTCACCACGATGGTGGCGAACTCGATCTGCGGCGCCGACTCCTTCGGAATCGTCACGTAGGCGATCAGCCCGCCGATGACGATGATCGCCGTCAGAACGACGACGGCGATCCGGTTCTTGATGGCGAGGTTCGTAATACGCATGACAAAGGGGTGTTGCGTACAAGGAGCGCGCACCGGCGCCCGAAGAGGAAGGAGTCGGTCAGTTGGTCGGCATCAGGGCAGCGACGCTGGCATCGCCCTCGACGACGCGGACGCGGTCGCCCTCGGTAACGGTGGTCTGGCCGGTTACGATGACGCGGTCACCGACCACGAGGCCCTCCGCAATGACCGCCTGCCCGCCCGACGAGGGGCCGAGCTCGACGACCTTGCGGGCCACCGTGCTCGCTTCGTCCACGACGTAGACGCTGATCCCGCGCTCGTCACGCACGAGGGCGGAGAGCGGCAGCGTGATGACATCGCTCAGCACGGCGCGCGAGACTTCGAGGCTCACCACCATATCGGGCCGGAGCGGCGTCTCGACGTTGGACAGCGAGGCTTCGATGGGGAAAGTGCGGCTCTGCGTGTCGATGGCGCGGCCGACGAAGACGACGCGCCCACCGAGCGGCTCGCCCGTGTAGCTGGACGGCTGCACCTTGACCGGCGTCCCGATCTCGATGTCGCCTGCATAGCGCTCGGGGACGCCCGCCTCTACGCGGAGGCCTGCGCCCGAGACGAGCCGGGCCACCGGGAGGCCGGGCGCCGCCATCTCGCCGCGTTCCATGAGGTGCGACTCGACGGTGCCGCTGAACGGCGCCGAGACGCGTGTGTTGGAGAGCGCCGTTTGCGCCTGACGCAATGCCGCGCGCGCCTGGGCGATTCCGGCATCGGCCTGGGCCACCTGCGCGAGCGCGCTCGCGCGCTGGCTCTGCACGCCGCGGAATTCCAGCGCCGAGATGATCGAGTCGCGGTAGAGGGGCTCCTGCCGGTCGTAGCTGTCCTGGGCTAGGTCGAGTTGCGCCTGGGCGGCGTTGCGCTGCGCCTCAGCGGCTTGCACGGCCGCCTGCGCCTGCGACACGCCCGCCTGCGCGAGCGAGGGATTGATCTGCGCCACCGTAGCCCCGGCTCGGACGAATGCACCGAGCGGAGCGAGGTAGGTCACGGTCCCCGCCGTCTCGGCGCCGAGCATGGCGTCCTCGGGCGCTTCGACCGATCCGGTCAACTCGATCACGTCCTCGAACGGCCCGGGCTCGACGACAATCACCTCGACGGGCCGGGCGGCCATCGTCTCCGTGTCGTCGGTGGTGGCGTCAGCCGCAGGATCCTCGGCGGGGGTATCGCCGCAGGCTGCGAGCACGAGGGCCAGCATCAGGGCGAGGGAAGGAAAACGGAGGGCAGTCATGGAGAGGGGTGTCTGGGGGTGTCTGGAGTATGGGGGTGGAGAGGAGATTCGCTCCCACACCCATGCTCACTGCGAAGCCGAGGCGGTTGTGGTCGAGTCGAGGGGGCGCGGCTGCGCGGTCGGGGCGATGGTGCCGGTGGCGCGCTCCACATTGGAGC
>JABDIZ010000192.1 GCA_013003465.1 Rhodothermaceae bacterium | reverse complement strand
CGCCTCCACTGGTTGTTGCACTACGGCGTGAAAGAACGGCGAAGCCCTCGCTTCCCTTGGGGATGCATCTGCCTGGTACGTCACGATAGGCAGAACCCAGCCGCTCGCCTCGCCCTCACCTGTACTCGGCCACCGCCATGCCTCACTCCGACCTCTCCCTTGCCCCTCGGTCTGCTTTCCGCTTCGAGCCGGGCGCCTGGGATCGCTTCGGCGTCGCGCTTTCCGGGCTGTGCGCGGCACACTGCCTCGCGCTGCCCGTGCTCCTGCTCGCCCTGCCGTGCGAGGTGCTAGGAGCCACATTGCATGAAGCCCTCCATCCCGCGATAGCCGCCTTCCTTGTTCCCGTCACCCTCCGGGCCGCCCGCAACGCGCCCGGGGCGGGGCTGCTCCACGCCGGACTCGCGCTCGTCTGGCTCGCCGTGCCGACGCACGCCTTTCTCGGCGAATGCCTAGGGCTCCTGCTGACGCTCGTGGGCAGCGGCCTTCTCATCAGCGGCCACCGCACCAACCTGTTCTGCCGCCATCGTGAAGCGATGGATTGACCGACTAGATCCCTCCTCCCTTGGAAACGACCCATCCTCTCACGACTCCCGACGCGGAGACCGCAGCCGATGCCCTCGTGGATCGGCTCTTCGAAGCCTGCGTCGCCGCCTTCGATGTGTTCGCCGTCTACCTCGGCGACCGCCTCGGTTTCTACGCTGCGCTCGCGCAGCACGGCCCGATGACACCGCCCGAACTCGCCACCGCGACCGACACGGCCGAGCGCTACGTCCGCGAATGGTTAGAGCAGCAGGCCACCACGGGCCTGTTGACCGCGGACGATCCCGCACTGCCCGCCTCAGCGCGGCGCTTCGCGCTACCACCCGGCCACGATGCCGTCCTTGCCGACGGCGAAGACCTGCGCTTCCTGACCCCACTCGCGCAGGTCTTCGTCGGGGCTGCACATCCACTGGAGCAACTCGTCGAGGTGTACCGCACCGGCGAGGGCGTGCCGTACGCCGCCTACGGCGCGAATCTCGTGGACGGGCAAGGCCGGATGAACCGCAACTTCTTCCTCCAGCAACTCGGCCCCGACTACCTCGCTCAGCTCCCCGGTCTCGCCGACCGACTCAACGACGGCGGGCACATCGCCGACATCGGGTGCGGCGTCGGCTGGTCAAGCATTGGGCTGGCGAAGGCCTTCCCCGGCGCTACGGTGGATGGCTTCGATCTCGACGCGCTCTCGGTGAACCGCGCGCAGGACTACATCCGCGACTACGGCCTGGAGGAGCGCGTGCAGGTCCGCCTTCGCGACATCGCCGCGCCTGGCCTGGAGGGGCAGTACGATCTCGTCCTCGCCGTCGAGTGCGTGCACGACATGGGCGATCCGGTGGCCGCCCTCCGCTCGATGCGGCGGCTGGCCAAGCCGGGCGCCATCGTCTTGATCGTGGACGAGCGGGTGGCTGAGACGTTTACGCCGAACGGCGACCTGATCGAACGGATGATGTACGGCTGGAGCATCTTGCACTGCCTCCCCGTCGGCATCGCCGACTGCCCCGGTGGTGCGTGTGCGGCCACCGGCACGGTCATGCGCACCGACACGCTCCGGGGCTACGCACACGAAGCGGGCTTCCAGGATGTGGAGGTGCTGCCTCTCGACAACGACCTCTTCCGCTTCTACCGGCTTATTGCATAGATGACGGGAGGCTAGGCGTGAGCTTTTCTCCGTGGTCGAGGTAGTGGGCCAGACCGTTCAGGCCTTCATCCAGCGTCTTCTGCATGGGCTTTTTCATCAGGCCGCTGAGCCAACCCATCGGGGGCTTCATCCGATACCAGAAATCCTGCTTGACGCGTGTGCGCTCGCCGAGCGGCGTAAACGAGAAGCGGCTGGTCACGGTGTGCATCGGGAAGGAGGTGTCTACGACCTCCAACTCGAAGAACCGCTGGTTCTCCCACCTGGTGATCTGCTCCTTCAGGAAGCCCTTCGGCGCTACGTGGCACAGCCGCCCCGTGCCGACGCCCGCGCGCTGCTCGGAGGTAAACTCGGACGCCGCGATGGCGGGGTTGTACTGGGCCACATCGCCAAATCCGAGGGCGACGACCTCCCAGGCGCGCTCCAGGGGCACATCGAGCGTAACGTCGGCCGTGAGGTGAATCAGTTTCTTGTCCATAAGGGGATCGAGTGAGGGTGAGGGGATATCTCTTGGACGAATACCTCCGACGAAACGATCGGCGGACGCGCTCCCTCAGGTAGACGCCTCGATCAACTCCAGCATGTAGTGGTGCAGATCGGCACCCTGTGCCGTGAGGGGGTCGATGGCACGGACGAGATCCATGCGCAGGGCGTAGAGCCGTTCGCGGGTGGCATCCGGTTCGGCTTCGGCGAGGGCAAGTTGCCGCTGCAGGGCGGCCTGTTTCGGGTTGAAGAGCCCGTTCAACTCGCTGCACTGATAGCACGTCCCCTGCTTGCTGACCAGCGAACACTTCCGGTCGAAGATGCCGATCATGCTCTGCCGCGCATCGCGCACGGCGTGCTTGATGGCCCCCTCGCCGCGGTCCAGGATGCGGGCAATCTCCCTCACCGTAAAGCCGTAGATGTCCTTCAGGATCAACGCCATCTGCTGCTCGATGGGGAGCGTCTTACCAAGACAGGTGAAGCACATATCGATGTGCTCCTTCACTTCGTACTGTCCCTGCGTCGAGGTCTGGTTGATGCGCCCCATGCACTGCTGAATCTCTTCGGACGCAAACGTCTTCTCTCGGCACCGGTCCTGCGCATCCACATGCCACCGTTGCTGCCTGCGGAGGTAGTCGCGCGCCAGGTTGGTGGCGATGGCAAACAGCCAGGTCTTGACGCTCGACGCACCGGCGTAGGTCTCGATCCGCTCGAAGCCCTTGAGAAACGTGTCCTGCGCGAGATCCTCCGCCTGATCTCGATTCGCCACGAGGCGAAAGAGATACGACGTCAGTTCGGGCTCGATCTCCGCATACACTTCGGCAAAGGCATGCGCACTGACCTCTTTCAGCTGGTTAACGAACTGCTTCTCGGTCTGAGGCATACGGGTAGAAGAGGAGGAACACGGCGGAGAATACGAGCACGCGCCCTCACTCATGAGGCGACCGGCTCCGACTCGGAAAGCTGGAGCCGGTCGAGCACGGTGGTGGCGTCTCTTAGCGTTGCCACATCCTGGACAATGGCGCGGAGGCGGCCTGCCTTCGAGTCCTTGAGCACGTAGCGATTCGGTAACACGTCGAGGCGCGCGAGGAGAGGCTCGAAGACGTGCTGGTAGAAGTACGGATCGTCGGCCTGCGTCGGGACGGTGAGGAAGAGGCGCTGGTTCTTCCACGTCACCCGGCTGAGGCGCAGCGCGTGTGCCAGCGGCTTCAGCTCCGACATCAGCAGCAACGTCTCGACAGCCTCGGGGATCGGCCCAAAGCGGTCTTCGAGTTCCGCGCGGAACGCGTCGATCTCGTCGGCCGGAAGCTCAGCCAGGCGACGGTACAGGTTGAGGCGCTCGACAGCGTTGGTGACGTAGTCGGCGGGGATGAAGACGTCCTCTTCCACATCCACCGCTGGCTCCCGGGCAGGGGGGATGTGGCCGCTCTCGGCGAAGACCTCAGCGAACTCCTCGGCACGCAGCTCCTGCACGGCCTCGTCGAGGATCTTGTGATACGTCTCGAAGCCCACGTCCTCGATGAAGCCCGATTGCTCGGCGCCGAGCATGTTGCCTGCCCCGCGGATGTCGAGATCGCGCATAGCGATGTTGAAACCGCTGCCCAACTCGGCGAACTCCTCGACGGCCTGGAGCCGCTGCCGGGCCTCACGCGTGAGCGCGTGGACGCTCGGCACGAGGAGGTAGCAAAACGCCTTCTGGTCGCTCCGCCCGACGCGTCCGCGTAACTGGTGCAGGTCGGAGAGCCCGTGTCGCTCGGCGTGGTTGATCAGGATGGTGTTGGCATTGGCCACATCGAGGCCACTCTCGATGATGTTCGTCGAGACGAGCACGTCGAATTTGCGGTCCATGAAGTCGTGCATGACGGCTTCGAGCTGAGCGGACGGCATCTGGCCGTGCGCCACGCGGATCCGCACATCGGGCACGAGCGACTGGATCGTGGCGGCCATCCCGTCGATGGATTGGACGCGGTTGTGGAGGAAGAAGACCTGCCCGCCGCGGTTGACCTCGTAGAGGATCGCGTCGCGGATGAGGTCGGTGCCGAACGTGTGGATCTCGGTCACGACCGGTTGCCGGTTGGCGGGCGGCGTGTTCATGATCGAGAGGTCGCGCGCGCCGAGGAGTGAGAACTGGAGCGTCCGTGGGATGGGCGTGGCGGTGAGCGTGAGCGTATCCACGTTCGGACGGAGCTTGCGGAGCTTCTCCTTGGCCGAGACGCCAAAGCGCTGCTCCTCGTCCACGATCAGAAGGCCGAGGTCTTTGAACTGCACGTCTTTCGAAAGCAGCCGGTGGGTCCCGATCACCACATCGACGGTGCCCTCGGCGAGTCCAGCGATCACCTCTTTCTGCTCCTCCTTGGAGACGAAGCGCGAGAGTTGCGCGAGACGCACCGGGTAGCGGCCCATCCGCTTCGTGAATGTCTCGACGTGCTGCGCCGCGAGAATGGTCGTCGGGACGATAACAGCAACCTGCTTGCCATCCTGCACCGCCTTGAACGCGGCGCGCACGGCGATCTCGGTCTTGCCGAAGCCCACGTCGCCGCAGACGAGGCGGTCCATCGGAATCGCCTGCTCCATGTCCTCCTTGACCGCCGCGGTCGCGGTGACCTGGTCCGGCGTGTCTTCGTACGGGAACGCCGCTTCCAGTTCCCGTTGCCAGAGCGAATCGGGTTTGAACTGGTAGCCCTCGGCGGCCTTGCGCTGCGCGTAGAGCTTGATGAGGTCGCGCGCGATGTCCTTGACGCGCTTCTTGGTGCGCGCCTTCAGCCGCTCCCATGCGCCCGTACCGAGGCGCGTCAGCTTCGGCTGGTGGCCCTCCTTGCCGGTGTACTTGTGCAGCTTGTGGAGCGCCCCGACATTGACGAATAGCTCGTCGCCGCCCGCGAAGAGCAAACGGACAGCCTCCTGCTGCTGCTCGCGCACGGTGATTTTGTTGAGCCCGGCGAACTTGCCAATGCCGTGGTCGATATGGACGACGAAGTCGCCGGGGGTGAGCGCCTGGAGGTCGCGGAGCGTGAGACCGCTTTTTGCCCTCTTCCGCTTGCGCGCCGTGGGACGGTGGTAGCGGTTGAAAAGCTGGTGGTCGGTGTAGACAGCGAGCCGTGCGGCGGGCACCTCGAAGCCCTCGTGCAGCGATTCGACGAGCAATGTGGCGGCGGGCGCCTTGCCGAGGTCTGCGTCGCCACCGAGCAGTTCGAACAGGCGGTCGCGCTGCGAGCGGCTGTCGCAGAGGAGGAGGGAGTCCTCGCCCCGTGCCATCCGAGCCGCGAGGACCTCGCGGAAGCGCGCGATGTCGCCGTTGTAGGCAGGCTGTGGTCGCGCTGCGAGTTCGAGCGTCTGGTCGGCGTCCCCGGCGAAGATGCCAAAGAGGAGGCGAGGCCGCTGGCTCAGAAGACGACGTAGCCCATCGCCATCGAGGTACCGCGTGACAGGAGAGGGAAGAGGCTCTTCAGGATGATCAGCGTGGCGCTCGGTGAAATGCTCGGTCGCTTCGGCGTAGCGCTGATCGGCCAGTTCTACGAGCCGCGCGGCGTCGAAGACCGCGGTGATCGTGTGCTCCGGGAGAAAGTCGAGCGCCGTCACATGGCCGTCTTCGGTGTAGGTGGGCGCATCCAGGTTGGGGACGAGCCGGGCGCTCTCCATCCGCGTAACCGACCGCTGGCTCTGCGGATCGAAGGCACGGATCGAGTCGATTTCATCACCGAAGAACTCGATGCGGACCGGGTAGCCCCCTGCGAACGGGAACAGGTCGAGGATGCCACCACGCAGCGCGACCTCGCCCGGACTCTCGACGAACTCGACCGGCTCGAAGCCCTGGCCGGTCACGCGTGCCATCAGATCTTCCGGTGGCAGGTCGTCGCCGATGCGAATCGTCATCGTTTCATGTGAAACGGTCTCTGGAGGCGGCACGAGTTCGCCGATGGCTTCCACGCTCGTCACCAGAATCCCCTCAAAGCCTTCGCGGAGTTGAGCGAGCGCATCGGCGCGGGCCACGAGCGGCGCCGACTCCTGCAACTGTTCTGGATCGTATGGGACGTGGCCGGTCGGCGGAAAGAAGAGAACATGGTCGTCGGTGCCGAGGACCTGCTCGAGGTCGCTCCGCAGGTAATCGGCGGACTCACTTTCGGCGAGGAGTGCCACGAGTGGGCCGCCATGCTGCTCCAGCAGATCGGCCAGCACGAAGGCAGGGATCGAGCCGACGGTGCCTTTCAGGCGGAGCGCATGGCTTGGTTCGAGAGCAGCAGCTTCGTCGCGGACGCGACCGAAGAAGGGGAGGCCAGCAAGGCGCTGGCGGAGGGCATCGAGCGACACGGCTGGCACGGGAAAACGCGAGGCGCAGCACATCTGCGCCTCAGTGAACGGGGCGTTCCGTCAACGCATCGGGCGGAACCGAGGTCCGCTCGCTCGGCCACCTCCGACGAAACTTCGAGGCCGTCCCATGCGAAGAGACACCCGTCGCTTTTCCGTGCCCTATGCTCCACCGCTCCATCCTTGGCCTAGCCACGCTGCTCACCCTCAGCGGCTGTGGCGTCGGGGAGATCGAAGGCTACACGCCCTCCTCCGCTATCACCTTCGCTGCGCCCTTCCGCACGATGGCCCAGCACGACTCGCTCATGGCCGAGCGCGAGTGGCCCTATCTCGTCTCGATCCCGGGCCAGGGTGCGCTGCTCTATTACGGCTCGCGCCACATCAACGACCCGGACGACCCGCAGATCGCCGACATCGCGGCCCGGTGGGAGGCGTTCGGTCCGACCGTCGCGGTGACAGAGAATCGGCTGGGCTGGTATGGGGGCGGGCTCGACCGGGCGGTGTCGAAGCATGGCGAGTTCGGCGCAGTGCTCCACCTCGCCCGCCGGGACGGCGTACCGATCTACACGCTGGAGCCCTCGTGGGAGGATGAAGTCGCTGAGGTGACGCGCGCCTTCCCCGTTGAGGAGGCCACCCTGTTCTACACCCTCCGCGTCTTTCTGTCCGAACGCAGCGAGGGCCGCTCCGCAGACGACATCGATGACCTCGCAGCCCATCTGCTTCGCAAGCGGGGTAGCCGCCCCGGCCTCGAGGGCAGCCTCCCAGACCTCACCGCACTCGACGCCCTCTGGAACGAACGCTTCGCCCATTTCGGACCCTGGCGCGACCTGCCGCCGGAGGCCATCCACCCGAGCCCCAACCCCACGCGCCTTCAGGCCCTCGCTAATGTGGTCAACGAAGCCCGCGACCGGCACGCCGCACGCATTATTCTCGACTTCATAAGCCAGGGCGAGCGCGTCTTCGCCATTGCCGGTGGGAGCCATGTGGTCAAGCAAGAGCCGGTGCTCCGCGCAGGTGCCGAACGGTAAGTTCGTCAGGCCTGCTTGGGTGCCGTTCCCTGCACAGCGTGGCGGACGAAACCGCCGCCGTGCTCGATCCGCGCTCGCGCCTCGTCGGCGTCCACCTCTGCCAAGAGCATCACGAGCGCGGTCTTGACGTGACCGCCCGCAGCATCGAGCGTGGCGCCCGCGGTGTCGTAATTCACGCCCGTCGCTGTCATCACGATGCGGCGCGAGCGCTCGACGAGCTTGGCGTTGGTCATCTGGAGGTCCACCATCATGTTTTCGTAGACCTTTCCGAGCCGGATCATGGTGGCCGTCGAGAGCATGTTGAGGATCAGCTTGGTCGCCGTCCCGCTCTTCATCCGCGTCGAGCCCATGACGACCTCGGGGCCGACGTCGGCGCACATCGCCACGTCCACGACCTCAGCCAGTTCGGAGGCCGCGAAGGCTGCGCGGGGGTTGCAGGTCACGAAGAGCGTCGTCGCACCGAGCGCCTTCGCACGTTTCACGGCCCCCGCCACATACGGCGTCCGGCGGCTCGCGGCGATGCCACAGACCACATCGCGCTCAGTCACGCTGGCTTCATTGATGGCATTCTCGCCATTTGATTCGTGATCCTCCGCGCCTTCCTGGGCTTTGAACATGGCCGCCGGACCACCTGCGATCAGCCCCTGCACCAGCTCCGGCGGCGTTCCAAAGGTGGGGGGGCACTCGGCCGCATCGAGGACACCGAGGCGCCCACTCGTCCCGGCGCCAGCGTAAAACAGCCGCCCTCCGTTTCTGAACGCCTGTTCCAATAAACGCACCGCATGCTCGATGTAGGGCAACTCGGGCGTAACAGCTTGAACAGCCTCTTGATCAGCCGCATGAATGATCTCCAGTACCTCGCTGAGCGGGGCGATGTCGATCTGCATGGAGTGCGGATTGCGCTGCTCGGTGGTGAGGCGTCGGAGTTGATCGAAGAGGGCGGAATCAGCCATGCGCAGCGCGACGAAGGAAACGGGAGAGAGCGAGTCCGATCACAACCAGAAGAAGCCCGACCGGGATCCACAGCCTCGCCGACGGTGCGGGCATCTCCAGGCTAACTGCGTCGGTGTTGCCATAGAGCACCGGCGCTGCCCAGAAGAACGGGCTGGCCTCGCGCCCCTCATGCGAATCGAGGTAATCGAACTGCGCCTGGCGAAGGGCTTCGTCCTTCGCCAGCCCACGGCGCAGATGGACGTAGAAACGATCCATTAGATCGACGGTCGCCGCGTCTTCGATCTGCCAGAGCGTAGCAAGCACACTTCGGGTGCCCATAGCGCGGAAGGCATACTGCATGCCCATCATGCCCTCACCGACGCGGGTGCGTCCACGCGCCGTGCTGCACCCACTGAGCACGACCAACTCGGGTGCGACGGCACGCCCCTGCAGCTCGTAGAGGTATAGCGTGCCGTCGTCGTTCCCCTCCGAGGAACCCCACAGAACGACGCGGCTGTAGAGGGGCAAGATGGGATCGACGAAAGCGTGCGACGCGAGGTGGAGCAGACGCGCCTCGCCGAGGTGGGCATAGAGGAAGTCTTCGGTGGCCGTCTCGTTGAGCGCTTCGAGGCCCCCGAGACGGCGGTGAATCTGCCGAACCTCGTCTTCGACGGCAGGGAGATCGGGCAGGCGCGGCGCATCGCGGTCGCGAAAGGGGCCGGGCCGGAGCCCCCCGAAGCGGCTACGCCCCAGGGCCAACATGGGAAGCGCGCGCTCGGAGACGCTTGTCGTCTCGAGAAGGAGCCCCGCCGCCAACTCGGTGGTGATGCGGTGGCTGCGGAAGAGATAGGGCGCTGTAGCGTACTCGTAGGGCGGGTGCTCGGCTTCGAGCAACAACCCAAACGGAAACCGTGACAACACGCCTTGCGGAACGATGACGAGCGCAGCCTCGCTAGGAATTTCTGCGCGAATGGGTGCAACCAGCGCGTCATAGATCCGCTCTAGGGGACGCAGGTTGAAGGAGGGCGCGGAGGCCACGGCCTCTGGGTCATCGAGCGACCACAGGCTGCTCACCTGAGCGAGGTCTTCCCGTAGTGCAGCTTCGGAGGTGGCCAGTTTCACAGCCAGCAACGTATCGGAGCGGACCACAAAGACGAATGCACTCTCCTCGTCAAAGAAGTAGGAGAGCAGCACCTGATTGTTGTCCGCGAGCGAGCGCTGTAGCGCCGACACGTCGAGCGAATCGGGGTCGGTCTCGGCGAACTCCATGAGCGCCTCGATCTGGCGCTGCAATGCCAGCAGCTCACCGTTGAGTTCACTGCGTCGCGCGATGGGCAGGTCGCGTGCCCCTAGGGCGTAGCGCACCTCGTAGAGGTGCTCGTTGAGGCTATCGAGCCGCACCCGGTCGGCCAAGTCGAGGCGATTCTGGAGCGAGGCCAACCTGCGCAGGTCGCGGAGGTAGCGGGCGCGTGTGGCGTCGAGCGCCGCGAAGGCCTCGGCCGGACGCCCCTGCTTGAGCAACACCCGAGTCAGGTGCCGATAGGGCTTCTGGGCGGATTCCCACGCGGAGGCACTCCAGTCGTGCGTGCCGAACGAAGCGCGCCGTCGCTCTGCGAGCGCGGCCGCCCGCCGGAAGTGCGCCTCAGCTTGGCGGTACCCCGCGAGGTCTACAGCTCGGGCTTCGGCCACCTGGCCCAGCCCGACCTCCGCCTGTCTCTCTTCCCCAAGCTCATTGCTAGCCTGCGCCAGGGTTCGTGCCCTCTCGTAGGCCGCCGCCGCCAGAGCGTGGTTTCCCAGATCCAGATGGATGTCACCCTCGGAGCGCCAGGCCCACGTCTCACCCACCGGATAGCTCGCCGACACCAAACGATTGAGCCGGTGTGCTTCTTCGGCGTACGCCAGTGCAACCTGGGGCTCTTCGCTAAGCCGGAGCATCAGGACCATCCAGAGCAGCGCCTGCTGGCGGATGTAGGCCTCGGCCGGGGTCGGCGGAATCAGCCGCAGGGCATCGGCGAGCAGCGGCCGGGCCCGACGCAGCAGGTCCGCAGGCGTTCGATCACCGCGCTCCCCCTCGTGGATCAGAATCTCGGCTCGCCGCAATCGCACCCGCCCCAGCAGCGGCCCGTACTGCACGGGATCCTCAACGTAGAGCGCGGAGAAAATCGAGTCCGCTTGCGTCAAATAGCGCTGGGCCGTGTAGAAGTCGCCCACAGTCCGATAGGCCGTCCCCATCCTGGAGAGCGCTTGGGCTGCCTCGCGCGGCGGCAGCTCCGCCATCATGGCCGCCGCCTGGGCGTATTCGTGGAGGCGATCTGCGGTGCGGCCACGACGCGAGTAGAGATAAGCGCGCCGGAGGTGCATACGCGCCACCACATCGGGGGCAGCCACGGACGCAAAGTCGGCAAAGAACACGCCGATCACGCTATCGGCTTCGGCGAAGCGACGCTGGAGGCTCAGCACTGAGACTTCATAGTCATAGAGTTGGGCGTGCGCCGCCGTGCGGGCCTCTCCAAAACATCGGCGCGCCCGAGCGATCAACGGTCCCAGGGCCTCCCAATCCGTGCGTCCGGTTTCATAGCGTGCATAGTAGGCGGTCCCGACGTCTCCAAACGGTTGCTCACAGGCTGACTGAGCTGCTGCATCGCCGGTCTTCATTAGGCTCATCAAGACCAATCCGATCATACTCAAGGAAGCCTTGTACATTTTGCATTAGACGTGTATCGTGCGATGTATCTCATGCACCTTTTCTAGGAGGCCACCCACATGATTGACGAGCGCCCGTATTGGCTTCACCTCGCTCCGGCCATAGCGAGTGAGGAGGACCCACCCGACAACCCGGATGATCCACCGCCGCCCCCCCCACCGCCGCCGCCCGGTGGAGGTTGAGCCCGCTGCATAATAGGCTTCCTCCGCTAGGGAAAGAAGTCCGCCTACACATATTGTCCGGCTGCTCAGCCAGAGTGGCCGGGCAACGTGTTTCAGGGCTCCGGCGAAGCGAACTTCACCGGGCACCTTCCGTTGAAGTTCTCGCTCGCCACTGTGCCCCATGCACCTCCGTCACCTTCGCCTGCTCTCGTTTCGCGCGCACGCCGAAACAACGCTCGACTTGGCCCCGAAGGTCAACCTGCTGGTCGGGCCCAACGGGGCGGGCAAGACCAATGTACTCGAGGCCGTCCACTACCTCTGCCTCACGAAGAGCTTCCTGACGAGCACCGATGCTCACGCCGTACGGCGCGGCTGTCCCTTCTTCGAGATCGAGGGCACCTTCGAGGGCGAACGCCGGGCCGCGGTGACGGCCAAGCTGGTGTATGTGCCCTCCGAAGGCAAGCGCCTCTTCCTCAACGGCGCCCCACTGAATCGGCTAGCCGAAATCGTCGGCGAACTTCCCATCGTCGTGCTCTCGCCGGCGGATTATGCGCTCACGGCGGGCGGCCCCGAGGAGCGGCGGCGCTTTCTGGATGCCACGCTGAGCCAGGCCCATCCTGTCTACCTCGACGATCTGCTCAAGTACCGGCGTGCGCTTAAGCAGCGCAACGCGCTCCTGCAGCAGATCCGACGCGGACGCCGCCTCGCCCCCGGTACCCTCGACGCCTGGGACACCGAACTGGTTGCCCTCGGCACGCGGATCATCGACCGCCGCCGCCGCTTCCTCTCCCGCTTCGCCGAGTTCTTGGCCGAGGCCTATCGGCTGCTCGATGCGGTCGGAGAGGAGCCAACGATGACCTATCAGACCGTCGCTCCGGTGGAGGATGAGCCAGAGGCGGAGCTTCTCGCCGAACGCTTCCGTGCGCGCCTCGACCGCGTGGAGCGCCGGGAGGCCGAGCGGGGACGCACGCTCGTTGGGCCGCACCTCGATGAGGTGGTGTTTCGGCTGGGGGACTTCGAGGTCCGCCCGTATGCGTCGCAGGGTCAGCAC
>JABDIZ010000188.1 GCA_013003465.1 Rhodothermaceae bacterium | reverse complement strand
GGGTGAAGGAGTTAGTGGTCTGCGCCGTTGCCATTGAGCGCGGGCTCGGACGGCAGCAGCGTCATGGGTTCGGCCGGGAGATAGCTCGTCTCCTTGAGTGAGGAGAGCACGATGGAGGTCTGCGTGCCACGCACACCGGGGAGCGCCTGGAGGCGTGCGAGGAGCCCTTCGAGCGCAGCGGTGTTGCGCACCCGGATCTTGAGGATGTGCGAGCCCTCGCCAGTGATGGAGTGCAGTTCCTGCACTTCGTGCATGCCGGTGACAGCGCTCACGAAGGTGTCGTAGTGCTCCGAGGAAGTCGAGAGGACCCGAACGAACGCCGCGATGTCGACGTGAAGGCGCTTGGCATCCAGGACGGCGCCGTAGCCCTGGATGACGCCGCGTTCTTCCAGCTTCCGCATCCGCTCGGAGACCGACGGGATGGACAGCCCAACCGCCTCGGCGATGGCTGTGCGCTTGATCCGCCCCTGCCGCTGCAGCAGGTCGAGGATCTGCGCGTCGATGGTGTCGATTTTGTCCACTGAGGACCGCGAGCGGCCTTGATTTATTTGAACGAACGCGCCAAAACTACAGCGTTCGACACGGCCACATCAACAACGGCCTAAGAAAGTTATCCACTATTCGCATGAAAGCCGAATAAACCAAGGACCCGCACCTACGACAGCGGGCGGCACAGGCTGACTGTATTTTTCGCCTGCCGGGCCCGTAGCTCAGTTGGGCAGAGCCGGTCTCGGTCTAGGGCCTGTAGCATAACGGTTAATGCATCCGACTCATAATCGGCAGACTCTGGGTTCAAATCCCAGCAGGCCCACCCTTTCCCACTCCATCTCAACCGTCATGCCTCGCTGTTCCCTGTCGCGCTGGATCACGCCGCTCGTTGTTCTCCTCATTAGCACGACGGTGAGTTCCGCTCAGTCTTCAATGAACGCGACCGTGGCCGAGGCGGTCGCGTTCGCGGACTCGGCGGAGACCCTCCTCTACGATCTCGGCGTGAAGGCGGGCCGTGCCGCATGGGTGCAGGCCAACTTCATCACGCACGACACCGAGATCCTCGCCGCCGAGGCGAACGAGGCCTACGTCGCCGCTGCCGTCGGGTTGGCCACTGAGGCCGCGCGCTTCAACGGCCTTGACCTCGACTACGACACGGCGCGCAAGCTGAACGCGCTCCGCACGAGCCTCACCATGCCTGCGCCCAACGACGCGGCTAAGACGGCCGAGTTGAGTCAGATCTCAGCCCGCATGGAGAGCACCTACGGCCGTGGCGAGTACTGCCCGGATGGTGCCGACGGCGAGTGCCTCAGCCTCCCCGACATGAGCCAGATCATGGCCCAGAGCCGCGACGCCGACGAACTCCTCGACGTGTGGACGGGCTGGCGCACCGTCTCCCCCGCCATGCGCACCGACTACCAGCGCTTCGTGGACCTCATGAACGAGGGCGCTCGCGACCTTGGCTTCACCGATGTGGGTGCGATGTGGCGCTCTAACTACGACATGGACCCGGACGATTTCGCCGCCGAGCTTGACCGGCTGTGGGGCCAGGTGCAGCCGCTCTACGAAGGCCTCCACTGCTACGTCCGCGCCGGGCTAGCCGAAGAGTATGGCGAGGACACGGTGCCGCTCGATGAGCCCCTCCCGGCACATTTGCTGGGCAATATGTGGGCGCAGCAGTGGGGCAACATCTACGACCTCGTCGCCCCCGCGTCCTCCGACCCCGGCTACGACCTCACCGAGTTGATCGACGAGGAAGGCATGGACGCCATCGAGATGGTGCAGACGGGCGAGCGGTTCTTCACCTCGCTCGGCCTCGATCCGCTGCCGGAGACCTTCTACGAGCGCTCGCTCTTCACCAAGCCCGCCGACCGCGACGTGGTGTGCCACGCCAGCGCCTGGGACCTCGATGACCAGGACGACCTACGCATCAAGATGTGCATCGAGCCCAACGCGGAGGACTTCCAGACGATCCACCACGAACTGGGGCACAACTACTACCAGCGGGCTTACAAGAACCTGACGACCCTCTATCGCGGCAGCGCCAACGACGGCTTCCATGAAGCCCTCGGCGACGCCGTCGCGCTCTCGGTCACGCCCGCCTACCTCGTCGAACTCGGCCTGCTGGACGAAGAGCCGCCCGCCTCCAGCGACATCGGCCTGCTCCTCCGCGACGCGCTCGACAAGATCGCCTTCCTGCCCTTCGGCCTCCTCGTGGACCAGTACCGCTGGAAGGTTTTCTCCGGCGAGATCGGCCCGGATGAGTACAACGCCGCGTGGTGGGAGTTGCGCGAGCAGTACCAGGGCATCCAGGCCCCGAACGCGCGCACCGAAGACCTCTTCGACCCCGGCGCGAAGTACCACGTCCCGGCCAACGTGCCGTACACGCGCTACTTCCTCGCGCATATTCTCCAGTTCCAGTTCCACCGCTCACTCTGCGAGGCCGCAGGCTACGAGGGGCCGCTCAATCGCTGCTCGATCTACGGCAACGAAGAGGCCGGACGCCGCCTCGACGCGATGATGCAGATGGGCGCCAGCCGCCCTTGGCCCGAGGCGCTCGAAGCGCTCACCGGCAGCCCGGAGATGGACGCCACCGCCATCATCGACTACTTCGCGCCGCTCATGACCTGGCTCGACGAGCAGAATGCCGGTCGCTCCTGCGGATGGTAACGGAACGGGGTTCGGCTGCGTCACACTGTCGTCATAGTCGCTGTGTTCCTTGGGGTTGCCCGAGGCCTCAGGATGCTCGCTCATCGAGCGTTCGAACGAGGCCCGTTCCTTTCCCCCAACCCCTCAATAGCATGGCGTCCATTCTCGAAATGACCCAAGACCTCGTCCGCCTCGGCGCCGCCGACCAGTTGCTGGATGCAGTCAACACCTACTACGCCGACGACGTCACCATCACCGAGTCGACGGGCGAGACGGCCCAGGGCCGAGAAACTCAACTCGACCGCATGAAACAGTTCGAAGCGTCCATCGGCGAGATGCATGGCGGCGGCGTCCACGCGATCACGGCGAACGAAGACCAGGGGGTGTCCATGGTCGAGTCGTGGATCGACGCGACCTTCGCCGACGGCAGCCGGAGGAAGCTGGAGGAGGTGGAGCGCTATCGCTGGCAAGACGGCAAGATCGTCGACGCTCGCTTCTACTACGCGACCGGCAGCCCGGCCGAGTGAGTTGAAGCGAGTGCGCTCGGGGGCGTACCATAACCGGCCCGGCGGCACACCAACTCCTTGCCGTCGGTGTCCCCCGCGCGACTCTGAGTGTGAGCGTTCTTGACACCGACATCGAGTTTCTGAAGGGCGTCGGCGCGCGCCGGGCGGAGCCGCTGCGCAACGTCGGCGTCAAGACGTTCCGCGACCTGCTGCGCTACTACCCGCGCCGCTACCTGGACCGTTCCACCGTCACGCCTATCCGCGATCTGGAATCCGGCGGCGAGGCGGTCACGGTCGTGGGTACGGTGGCCGCGAAGGGCACCATTCCGGGGCGCGGCGGCAAACGCCGCTTCGAGCTGCGCGTGCAGGACGAGAGCGGCGGCACGCTCAAGTGCGTCTGGTTTCGCGGCGCGCAATGGATCGGCAAGGGCTTTTCGGTCGGCGACCGCGTGGCCTTCCACGGCAAGGCCGAGCAGTACGGCCGCACGTTCTCGATGGCGCATCCTGACTTCGACAAGCTCGACGAGGCGTCGGCCAACCTCGCGACCGGACGCATCATCCCGCTCTACCCCGGCGGCGCAGCACTCGAAAAGGTCGGTCTCACCAGCCGGTCGTTCCGGCGGCTGATCTACCACCTCATCAAAGAGCATGGCCTGGAGATCCCCGAGGTGCTCCCGGAGTGGCTCATCGACCAGTACGGCCTGATCCCCGGCAACGTCGCCCTTCGCGCCCTCCACTTCCCGAAGAACGCCGCCGAACTCGGGCGCGCGAAGCGGCGGCTCAAGTTCGAAGAACTGTTCTTCCTCCAACTGCTCCTCGCGCTCACCAAGGGCAAGCAGGAGCGCGTGCCCGGCCCGGTACTCGGCGGGTTCGGCCCCCTCACGCGGCAGTTCGTGGAGGACGTACTGCCCTTCGAGTTGACGGGCGCCCAGCAGCGAGCGCTGAAGACGATTGCGGAGGACACCGCGACGGGCCGCCAGATGAACCGCATGGTGCAGGGCGATGTCGGCTCGGGCAAAACCGTTGTGGGCGTGGCGGCGATGCTGATGGCCGCCGACGCGGGCTACCAGGCCGCCTTCATGGCGCCGACGGAGATCCTGACCGAACAACACTACGCCAACATTCGGCGCTACCTCGAACCGCTCGGCCTCGAGA